>NZ_JBWGIG010000028.1:0-91123 GCF_056312595.1 Pseudomonas sp. GYB4201
CCGCTGCTACAGGGCTGGACGGTCAACGCCCCTTGAACCGCGCCTCGCGCTTGGCGATGAACGCCGCCATGCCCTCTTTCTGGTCCTCGGTGGCAAACGCCGCATGGAACACCCGACGCTCGAAGCGCACGCCTTCGCTGAGGCTGACCTCGAAGGCGCGGTTGACGCTTTCCTTGACCATCATGGCCACCGGCAGCGACTTGGCGGCGATCTGCGCGGCGCAGGCCATGGCTTCCTCCAGCAGCTGCTCGGCCGGCACGATGCGCGCGACGATGCCGGCGCGCTCGGCCTCCACCGCGTCCATCAGCCGGCCGGTGAGGCACAGTTCCATGGCCTTGGCCTTGCCCACGGCGTGGGTCAGACGCTGGGTGCCGCCCATGCCCGGCAGCACCCCGAGCTTGATTTCCGGCTGGCCGAAGCGCGCGGTGTCGGCGGCCAGGATGAAGTCGCACATCAGCGCCAGCTCGCAGCCGCCGCCCAAGGCAAAACCGGCCACCGCGGCGATCATCGGCTTGCGCCGGTTGGCGATGCGGTCGGTCTCGCTGAACAGGTCGTCGAGGTAGATCTGCGGGTAGGTGCGCTCGGCCATTTCCTTGATGTCGGCGCCGGCCGCAAAGGCCTTGGCCGAGCCGGTGATGACGATGCAGCCGATGTCACGGTCCGCGTCCAGCACGTCGAGGGCCTGGTTCAGCTCACTGATCAGCTGGGCGTTGAGGGCGTTCAGCGCCTCGGGCCGGTTGAGGGTGACCAGGCCGACACGGCCACGGGTTTCCAGCAGCAGGGTGTGGTACGCCATCAAGCTATCTCCTTGTTATAAGTTGCGCGCAATGACCATCCGCTGGATGTCGCTGGTGCCTTCGTAGATCTGGCAGATGCGCACGTCGCGGTAGATGCGTTCCAGCGGAAAGTCATTGAGATAACCATACCCACCCAGGGTCTGCAACGCGTCCGAACAGACCTTTTCGGCCATTTCCGAGGCGAAAAGCTTCGCCATCGATGCCTCCACCAGCGCCGGTTGGCCGGCATCGCGCAACGCCGCGGCGTGATAGACCATCTGCCGGGCGACGCTGATCTGGGTGTGCATGTCGGCCAGGCGGAAGGCCACGGCCTGGTGTTCGAGCAGCGGCTTGCCGAAGCTTTCGCGTTCGCGGGCGTAGTCGCGCGCCACCTCGAACGCGGCGCGGGCCATGCCCACCGCCTGGGCGGCGATGCCGATGCGCCCGCCCTCGAGGTTGGCCAGGGCGATCTTGTAGCCCTGCCCTTCGCTGCCCAGCAGGTTCGCCGCCGGTACGCGCAAATCCTCGAACACCAGCTGGCAGGTGTCGGACGCATGCAGGCCGAGCTTCTCTTCCACCCGCACCACCTGGTAGCCGGGGCTGTCGGTGGGCACGATGAAGGCGCTGATGCCGCGCTTGCCCGCCTGCGGGTCGGTGACGGCGAAGACGATGGTCATGCCGGCGTTGCTGCCCGAGGTGATGAACTGCTTGCTGCCGTTGATCACGTAATGGTCGCCGTCGCGGCGCGCGCGGGTGCGCAGGTTGCTGGCATCGGAACCGGCCTGGGCCTCGGTGAGGGCGAAGGCGCCGAGCATGGCGCCACTGGCCAGGGGTTGCAGGTACTGGGCCTTCTGCGCCTGAGTGCCAAAGTTGAGGATCGGCACGCAGCCCACCGAGTTGTGCACGCTCATGATGGTAGAGCAGGCGCCGTCACCGGCGGCGATTTCCTCCAGGGCCATGGCGTAGGCCAGGTAGCCGGTGTCACAGCCGCCCCACTGCTCGGGCACCAGCATGCCGAAGAAGCCCAGCTCGGCCATCTCGGCCAGGGCTTCGCGGGGGAAGGTGTGGTCGCGGTCCCATTGGGCGGCGAACGGCCGCAGGCGCTCCTGGGCGAACTGGCGGGCGGCGTCGCTGATCTGGCGTTGTTCGTCATTGGCTAGCATGGCAATTCCTTAATAGACGCATTCGATGGCCACGGCAGTGGCTTCGCCGCCGCCGATGCAGATGGCAGCAATGCCGCGGTGCAGCTGGCGTTGGCGCAGGGCGTTGAGCAACGTCACCAGGATGCGCGCGCCCGAGGCGCCGATGGGGTGCCCCAGGGCGCAGGCGCCGCCGTGCACGTTGACCTTGGCGTGGGGCAAGTCCAGGGCCTGCATGGTCACCAGGGTGACCACGGCGAAGGCCTCGTTGATCTCGAACAGGTCGACCTCGGCCAGGTCCCAGCCGGTGCGTTTGACCAACTGCTGGATGGCACCGATGGGCGCGGTCGGGAACAACCCCGGGGCGTCGGCGAATGCCGCATGGCCATGGATGATCGCCAGCGGTTGCAAGCCACGACGGCGCGCTTCGCTCTCGCGCATCAACACCAGCGCGGCGGCGCCATCGGAGATGGAGCTGGCGTTGGCAGCGGTCACCGTGCCGCCCTCACGGAACGCCGGCTTGAGGCTGGGGATCTTGTCCAACCGCGCCTTGGGCGGCTGCTCGTCGTCGCTGACCAGCCGGGTGTCCTTGCCCACCCGCACGCTCAGCGGCACGATCTCGTCCTTGAACTGGCCGTTGGCGATGGCCTGCTGGGCGCGGGTCAGCGAGGCGATGGCGAAGTCGTCCTGCTGCTGGCGGCTGAAGCCGTTGGCCTGGGCGCAGTCCTCGGCGAAGGTGCCCATCAGCCGGCCCGGCTCGTAGGCGTCCTCCAGGCCGTCGAGGAACATGTGGTCCAGCACCCGGCCGTGGCCCATGCGGTAGCCGCTGCGGGCCTTGTCCAGCAGGTAGGGGGCGTTGCTCATGCTCTCCATGCCGCCGGCCACCACCACGCTGGCGCTGCCGGCCAGCAGCTGGTCGTGCCCGAGGATGACCGCCTGCATGCCCGAGCCGCACATCTTGTTCAGCGTGGTGCAGGGCGTCGCCTGGGGCAGCCCGCCGCCCAGCGCAGCCTGGCGTGCCGGGGCCTGGCCCAGGCCTGCGGGCAGCACGCAGCCCATCAGCACCTGGTCGACGGCGTCGGGCGCCAGGCTCGCGCGGCTGACAGCGGCGCGGATGACCTCGGCGCCCAGCTGCGGCGCGGTCAGGCTGTGAAGGTCGCCCTGCAGGCCGCCCATGGGCGTGCGCGCGGCGCTGACGATGACGATGGGGTCGTGGTTCATGGTGCTCTCCTTCATGTTGCGGTCCTTCATGTCGCGGCCCTTCATTTAGCGGCCATGCGCAGGGCGCCGTCGAGGCGGATCACCTCGCCGTTGAGCAGGCGGTTTTCAAGGATGTGGCGCACCAGCGCCGCGTATTCGCTCGGCTGGCCCAGGCGCGGCGGGAACGGCACGCCGGCGGCCAGGGAGGCGCGCACCTCGTCGCTCATGCCGGCCATCATCGGCGTCTCGAAGATGCCCGGGGCGATGGTCATCACGCGGATGCCGAAGCGCGCCAGCTCGCGGGCGGCCGGCAGGGTCATGCTGACGATGGCGCCCTTGGAGGCGGCGTAGGCGGCCTGGCCGACCTGGCCGTCGTAGGCGGCGATGGAGGCGGTGTTGATGATCACCCCGCGCTCGCCGTCCTCGCCCGCCTCGGCCTCGGCCATGGCCGCAGCGGCCAGGCGCATCAGGTTGAAGCTGCCGACCACGTTGATGTCCAGCAGGCGGCTGAAGCTGTCGAGGGCGTGGGGGCCCTGCTTGCCGAGGATTTTTTCGCCGGTGACCACGCCGGCGCAGTTGACCAGGCCGTGCAGGCCGCCGTAATGGCTGAGCGCCAGTTGCACGGCGGCCTCGGCCTGGTCTTCGCGGCGGATGTCGGCCACGGCGCAGCGGCTACGGTCGCCCAGTGCCTGGGCCTGGGCGGCCACGGCGTCTGCGTTGAGGTCGACCAGCACCACGTTGGCGCCGGCCTCGACGAGCATGCGCGCAGTGGCGGCGCCGAGCCCCGAGGCGGCGCCGCTGACCAGGAAAGTCCGTTGGGCAAGTTGCATGGAGCGCGTCCTTATTGTTGTTGGCGTCTCCCTGAAATATGGCCCCGCCCTGCCCGCGTGGCAATGGCCAAAGCGCTCAGCCGGGGTGAGCGGTTTGGCCAGTGCCGGCCAGGATCAGGCTGCGGTACTGCCCCGGGCTTGCCCCCGACCATTTGCGGAAGGCCTTGTAGAACGAGCTGGCATCGGCAAAGCCCAGGCGCTCGGCGATGCTCTCGAACGACAGCGGTGCCTCGGCCAGCCAGGCCATGGCCAGCTCGCGGCGCACGCTGTCCTTCAGGCCCTGCCAGGTCTGCCCTTCCTCGGCCAGGCGGCGGCGCAGGGTGGCCGCCGACAGGTGCAGCTGGCGCGCCAGCTCCTCGGCCTCCGGCCAGCTGTGCGGCGGCTGCTCGCGCAGCTGCTGGCGCAGGCGCCGGGCCAGGCTGTCGGGGTCGCGGTACTTGACCAGGATGTTGGCCGGGGCGCGGTTGAGGAAACGCTGCAGCTCCTGCGGCGTGCGCCGCACCGGCAGGTCCAGGCAGTCGGCGGCGAAAATGATGCGCGTGCGCGGCCGCTCGAAACGCAGGTTGTGCGAGAACATCACCCGGTAGTCGTCGCAATAGGCCGGCGCCGGGCCGCGCAGCTCCACCGCCAGGATGGGAATGCGCCGCCCGGCCAGCCAGCAGGCCACGCCGTGGACGATCATCCAATAGGTGAAATAGGTGAACGCGCGGCGCGGTGGCCGCGCGGCGTCGTCGATGACGATGGCCGCCAGGCCGTGCTCGCGCAGCAATCGCGCGGGCAGGTCCTGGAGCATCAGCGACAGGAAGCCCAGGGCGCTGTCCAGCGCCGCCGCCAGGGTCGGCTGGGCCATGGCGCCGCGGCACAGGAACGCCAGGCTGCCGGAGCGCAGTGGGCGTGGGTCCATGCCGAAGAACTCATCGTCCCGGCGCAACGCCAGGTGGCGCCACAGCCGCGCGTAGAGCAGCACCGGCACGCGGGCGTCGGCCTGCTGCAGCAGCGCCGGGTCGATGCCGACTTCCGCCAGCAAGGCCACGGGGTCGACGCCGCTTTGCTGCAAGGCTTCGCGGACCATTTGCATGGAGATGGTGTCTTTTTGCGCCATGGGCGAACTCGTCGGACGGATAACGCATCCTACCCCATCGCGTAGCCGCTGCCGAAGGCTGCGCTGGCCCTGTGCCTCACGGCAGATTTGCAGTGCACATGAGGGCCAGCGCAGCCTGGCGGCAGCGGCTACGGTGCGGTGGTGGTTTCGGACTTGGGGCCCGGCGCGGTAAAGTCCAGCCTACCGCTCCCCTGCAAGGACCACCCATGCTGCGCCTGCCCGCCTTCCTCCTCACCTGCCTGCTCGCCGGCGCCACCCACGCCGCCACCCAGACGCCGGTCTACGGCCCGGAACTGCAAGGCTTCGACTACCCCTACCCGCTCAAGCACTTCGAATTCGACTCCCAGGGCAAGTCCCTGCAGATGGGCTACATGGACGTGCCCGCCAAAGGCCACGCCAACGGCCAGACCGTGCTGCTGATGCACGGCAAAAACTTCTGCGCCGCCACCTGGGGCACCTCGATCAAGGCGCTGACCGAGGCCGGCTACCGGGTGGTGGCCGCCGACCAGATCGGCTTCTGCACCTCCAGCAAGCCCGACTACTACCAGTACAGCTTCCAGCAACTGGCCAACAACACCCACGCGCTGCTGGCGTCTCTGGGTGTGGACAAGGTCACGGTGCTGGGCCACTCCACCGGCGGCATGCTGGCCACCCGCTACGCCCTGCTCTACCCCGACCAGGTGCAGCGCCTGGCCATGGTCAACCCCATCGGCCTGGAGGACTGGAAAGCCCTGGGCGTGCCCTACCGCACTGTCGACCAGTGGTTCGCACGCGAGGCCAAACTCAACGCCGACGGCATCCGCAACTACGAGCGCAGCACCTACTACGCCGGGCGCTGGAAGCCCGAGTTCGAGCAATGGGTGACCATGCTCGCCGGCTTGAACGAGGGCCCGGGGCACAACCTGGTGGCGTGGAACTCGGCGCTGATCTACGACATGATCTTCACCCAGCCGGTGGTCTACGAGTTCAAGGACCTGAAGATGCCGACCCTGCTGCTGATCGGCGACGCCGACACCACCGCCATCGGCAGCGACATCGCGCCGCCCGAAGTGAAGGCGCGCATCGGCCACTACGCGGTGCTGGGCAAACAGGTGAGCCAGGTCATCCCCCACGCCACCCTGGTGGAGTTCCATGGCCTGGGCCACGCCCCGCAGATGGAAGAACCCGAGCAATTCCACAAGGCCCTGTTGGCCTGGCTGTCGAAAAACTGACCTTCAAGGAGCAAACACCGTGCGCATAGCCGTGATTGATGACTGGCAGGACGTGGCCAGTGACGTGGTGGATTGGGCGCCGTTGCAGGCGCTGGGCCAGGTGGATTTCCTGCCGGACTACCCGGCGGACACCCAGACCATGGTGGCGCGCCTGGCGCCCTATGAGGTGATCTGCGTGATGCGCGAGCGCACCCTGTTCGACGCGGCGCTGCTGCGTGGCCTGGGTAACCTCAAGCTGCTGGTGACCGGCGGCATGCGCAACGCCGCCATTGACCTGGCCGCCGCCAAGGCGCTGGGCGTGCAGGTGGTGGGCACCGACAGCTACAAGCACGCCGCGCCCGAGCTGACCTGGGCGCTGATCATGGCCTCGACCCGCAACCTGCTGGCCGAAGCCACCTCGCTGCAGGCCGGCGGCTGGCAGATCGGCCTGGGTGGCGACCTGCACGGCAAGACCCTGGGCATCCTCGGCCTGGGCAGCATCGGCCAGAAGGTGGCGAACTTCGGCAAGGCATTCGGCATGAACGTCGTTGCCTGGAGCCAGAACCTCACCGCCGAGCACGCTGCCAGCGTCGGCGTGCAGTGGGTGAGCAAGCAGGAGCTGTTCGCCCAAGCCGATATCCTCAGCGTGCACCTGGTGCTCAGCGACCGCACCCGCGGCCTGGTGGACCGCGAGGCGCTGGGCTGGATGAAACCCCGGGCGCTGCTGGTGAACACCGCGCGCGGGCCGATCGTCGACGAAGACGCGCTGGTGGAGGCCCTCAAGGCCAACCGCCTGGGCGGCGCCGCGCTGGACGTGTTCAGCGTCGAGCCGCTGCCCGCCGGCCACCCGTTCCGCACCCTGCCCAACGTGTTGGCCACGCCCCACGTGGGCTATGTCAGCGGCAACAACTACCGGCTGTTCTACAGCCAGATGATCGAGGACATCCTCGCCTGGCACGCCGGCGCGCCCATCCGCCTACTGGCCTGACCACACCTGGGCCTCGGTCCAGCCTAGCTCGGCGAAGTCGCGGGCGCGCAGGTGCGCCTCGCCCTCGCAGAAGAATTCGTCGAGCTGCGGCGGCTTGATGTCGGTGTCGGCCAGCATGGCGTGGACCTGGCCGCGATGGTGCACCTGGTGCTCGAACAGGTGCGCCAGCAGGCGCACGCGGGTGTCGCGCTGGGTGCGGTCGGGGCGCAGGATGGTCACGTGGCGGCCCAGGCTGTCGTCCTTGAGCAGCCGGCAATAGGCGATCAGCCGGTGGTCGGCCTGGGCCTGCTCGCGGTGCAGGGCCAGGCAGGTGTTGAACGGCTCCTCGGGCTCGAAGAAGCGCTCGCTGTCCAGCTCCGGGGCATCGCCGCCCTGTTCGCATTCCAGCGCCTGCAGGTAGAACCAGTCCACCGTGAGGATGTGGTTGAGGGTGGCCTTGATCGACGGAAAGAAGCTGCTGCGCGGCGCCAGGAACTCGTCCTGGCTCAGTTGCAGGCAGGCCTTGTACAGGCGGTGGTTGGCCCAGCCGTTGTTGTAGGCCTGGGCCAGCAGGTAATGGGACAAGGGGTCGGCCATCGCGTGCTCCTCCTCAGCTGAAGCGTTGCAACTGCATCTCGCGCAGCCGGCTCAGGGTGCGCCGGAACGGGAATGCCAGGTACCCTTGAGTGTAGAGCGCATCCAGCGCCACCCGCGCCTCGATGTACAGCGGCACCTTGCGGTCGTAGCACTCGTCGACCAGGGCGATGAAGCGACGCACGCCGTCGTCGTTGGGCGACAGCTGCGGCAGCTCGCGGTCGCCGGCCACCACCCGCTCCACGCCGTCCTCGGTGCCGCGGGCGATTTTCGCCGCGCGCTGCTCGGCGCCCAGGGCCGGAACTTCGCCCAGCAGGATGACGCTGAAACGATCGCACAGCTGCATGAAATCCATGGCCGCCCACGGCTGCTCGCACAGCTGCGCGTAGGTGCACCACAGCACGTGTTCACTCGCCCGCACCACCGGCAGCTGGCGATAGCCCACCGCCAGCGGCTGCGGCGAGACCGCCTCCTCGCCCCTCAGCGCCTCGAACGTGCTGGCCAGGGCGCCGGGGTCGTTGACCCAGTAGCGCTGCAACGCGGTGCCGGGGTGCAGGCGGTGGTCCTGGTCGCCGTCCACCGCCACCACCTGCATGTGCGCCTGGATGGCGCGGATGGCTGGCAAGAAGCGCTCGCGGTTGAAGCCGTCGGCGTAGAGCTGTTCGGGCGGCTGGTTGGAGGTGGCGACCACCGTCACCCCGGCGTCGAACAGCGCGGTCATCAGCCCGCCGAGGATGATGGCGTCGGCAATGTCCGTGACGAAAAACTCGTCGAAGCACAGCACGCGGATGTCCTTGGCCAGGCTACCGGCCAGCACCTTCAGCGGGTCGCGCACGCTGTCCAGCTGGAACAGGTGCTGGTGCACCCAGGCCATGAAATGGTGAAAATGCTGGCGCCGCGCGGGCACGGTCAGGCAGCCGTGGAACAGGTCCATGAGCCAGGTCTTGCCGCGCCCCACCGGGCCCCACAGGTACACGCCGGGGCACGGCTGGCCGGCTTCCACGGCGGTGAAGCAGGCCTGCAACGCCTGGGCGGCGCGGGCCTGGGCGGGGTCGTCGGCGTAGCCGCGGGCGCTGAGGGCTTGCTGGTAGGCGGTGAGTGGCTCAAGCATAAAACGTCCTGGTCGAATGCGAAAAACACCGCGCCGTACCCGCTGCCGCAGGCTGCGCTGGCCCTGTGCCTCCCTGGAAATCCACAGTGTACATGAGGGCCAGCGCAGCCTGGCGGCAGCGGCTACGGGCTCATTGTTGCAGCCCTACTTTAAGCAGCTGGCCGTCGTCCGCATCGGTGAGCACGTAGAGGAAGCCGTCCGGGCCCTGGCGCACGTCGCGGATGCGCGCCTTCAGGCCGCCCAGCAGGCGCTCCTCGTGGCTGACCTTGTCGCCGTCGAAGGTCAGGCGGATCAGTTCCTGGTCGGCCAGCGCGCCGATGAACAGGTCATGCTGCCAGGCCTTGAAGCGGTCGGCGTCGTAGAAGGCCATGCCGCTGATGGCCGGGGACTTCTGCCAGACGTGCAGCGGGTCCTTGGCGCCCTTGAGCGTCTTGCCCTGGGCCTCGGGAATCGGCGCCAGGTTGTAGTTGATGCCGTGGGTGGCCAGCGGCCAGCCGTAGTTCTGCCCGCGCTCGATGACGTTGATCTCGTCGCCGCCGCGTGGCCCGTGCTCGTGGGTCCACAGGGTGCCGGTCCAGGGGTTCAGCGCGGCGCCCTGCTGGTTGCGGTGGCCGTAGGACCAGATCTCCGGGCGCGCGCCCTTCTGCCCCACGAAAGGGTTGTCGTCGGGCACGCGGCCGTCGGGGAAGATGCGCACCACCTTGCCCTGCAGCTTGCCCAGGTCCTGGGCGGTGGGCCGCTGGTTGTTCTCGCCCAGGGCGATGAACAGGTAGCCGTCGCGGTCGAACACCAGCCGCGAGCCGAAGTGCTCGCCGGTGGACAGCTTGGGCTGCTGGCGGAAGATCACCTGGAAGTTGTCCAGGCGGGTCAGGTCATCCGACAGCTTGCCGCGGCCCACGGCGGTGCCGGCCTTGCCGTCCGGCCCGGCCTCGACGAAGGACAAATAGACCAGGCGGTCTTCCTTGAACTGCGGCGACAGCGCCACGTCCAGCAGGCCGCCCTGCCCGTGCGCCCACACGCTGGGGCCGCCGCTGATGGGCGCCGACAGCTTGCCCTCGGGGCTAACGACGCGCAGGGTGCCCGGGCGCTCGGTCACCAGGAAGCCTTTGTGGTCGGGCAGGAAGGCCAGGGCCCAGGGGTGGTGCAGGCCCTCGGCCACCGGGGTAACGCTCAAGGGCCCCTGCTCGCTGGGGTAGGTGGCAGGCGCCGTGGCGGCGTGTACGGCGAGGGGCAGGCTTAGCAAGGCACTCAACAGAATCTGACGAAGCATGGGCTATTCCTTTCAGCGGTTGTCATCGCGCGCGGGGCGCTGGCTGTCGAAGTCGGGCTTGGCGGGGGTGCTGCGCAGGTTGTTGCCGTTGCCGATGCCGCCGTTCTGCAGCGTCGGCGGGTTCGGGTTGACCTGCTGGCGCAGGGCCGGCGAGGTGGGCGTGACCGGGCGGGTGCCCTGCATGCTATTGGGGTTGGCGCGGCGCACGGCGCTGTTGTAGGGGTTGCTGGTGTCGGCCCAGGCGCTGGCGGCTGTGGCGGCCAGCAGCAGGGCGAGGATGGGCGGTAATGCTCGCATGGTGCCTTCTCCCGTTGACGAATCCTGACTATAGGCCCATTGGAACCGCTGCCTGGATGAGCGTTCGATGAAACCTGCGTCAGAGTCGTAACATTTTGTGGCCAGCATCGGGCTACTGCGGCGAACGCGGGGCCTTGGCGGTGGTCTGACGCAGACAACAACACCTGTCTCGAGAATGTGAACATGCGTCGATTCGTACTGCCCGCCCTGCGCCACTACCTGCTGCTGATGCTGGTGGTGGGCCTCAGCGCCTGCACCCTGCTGCCACCCCAGGACCCGATCAACATCAACGTGGTGGGCATCGAGCCGTTGCAGGGCCAGGACCTGGAAGTGCGCTTCGCGGTGAAGATCCGCCTGCAGAACCCCAATGAAGACAGCTACACCTACAACGGCGTGGCCCTGAACCTGGACGTCAACGGCCGCCCGCTGGCGTCGGGGGTCAGCAATGAAAGCGGCACCCTGGCGCGGTTCTCCGAGACCATCGTCACCGTGCCGGTCAGCGTCACCGCCTTCAGCGTGCTGCGCCAGACCCTGGGCCTGAGCCAGACCCAGTCGCTGGACAACCTGCCCTACGAGCTGCACGGCAAGCTGGCCAATGGCGTGTTCGGCACCGTGCGCTTCAGCGACCACGGCACCCTGTCGCTGGCGCCGCTGGCGGGTGACAGCGCCCCGCAGCCGTCGCAGAACCCGTACAAGAACAGCCGTTGGCCTGCCGCCACCCCTTGATTACACTGCGGGGACTGACACGGAGTCCCCGCCATGCCCCCCGAACTGCACACCGAACGCCTGCTGCTGACGCCGCTGCAACTGAGCGACGCCGCCGACATCCAGCGCCTGTTTCCCCACTGGGAAGTGGTGCGCTACCTGGACAGCCACGTGCCGTGGCCCTACCCCGCCGATGGCGCCTTGAGCTGGGTGCGTGATTGCGTGCTGCCGGCCGTGGCCGCGGGCAAGCAGTGGGAGTGGGCGATTCGCCTGCGCAGCGCGCCGCAGTCGCTGATCGGCTGTATCGGCCTGATGGATCAAACCGACAACCACCGGGGCTTCTGGCTGGCGCCCGCATGGCAGGGCCAGGGCTACATGAGCGAGGCGTGCAGCGTGGTGACCCGCTACTGGTTCGAGGTGCTGGACCGGCCCGTGCTACGGGTGCCCAAGGCGGTGGCCAACGCCGGCTCGCGACGAGTCTCGGAGCGCGAGGGGATGCGGCTGGTGGGTGAGGCGCAGGGGGAGTTCGTGTGCGGGAGGCTGCAGCGCCAGTTGTGGGAATTGCGCCGTGAGGAGTGGCGACGCGGCCTTGTGGCCGCTGCTACAACAGGTTCATGACGACGACGCGGCCTTCGGCCGCTGCTACGGGACCTGTAGCAGCGGCCAAAGGCCGCGTCCAGCGATCATTGATCGCGGTACGGCATATCTTCTTCCGGCCCCAGGTACACCGGCACGCGCCAGCCCACTTCACGCAGGGAATGCTGCACCTGGTTCTCCACGCCCAGCAGGGTGGCAAAGATGGCCATGCGCACGGCGATGCCGTTGTCGGTCTGCTTGAAGATGGCCAGGCGCGAGTCGTGGTTCAGGTCCACGCTCAGGTCGTTGGCGCCCGGGCGCGAGTCGCGCGGCAGCGGGTGCATGATCAGCGTGTGCGGGCCGCAGGTGGCGTTGACCAGGGCCTGGTTGATCTGGAAATCGGCGCTGTAGCCTTCCAGGGTCTCGTCCTGGGCGAAGCGCTCTTTCTGGATGCGCGTGGCGTACACCACGTCGGCGCCCTTCAGCGCGGTGTGCAGGTCGTGGGACTGCTCCACGTGGTGGCCGTGGCTGGCCAGGTATTCCACCAGGTGGGTCGGCAGCATCAGCGACTGCGGCGACACCAGGGTGATGCGCAGGTTGCGGTACAGCGCCAGCAGCTTGCTCAGCGAGTGCACGGTGCGGCCGTACTTGAGGTCGCCGGCGAAGACGATGTGCGCGCCGTCGATCAGCTTGTCCAGGCGCGAGAACTCGCGCTGGATGGTGTACAGGTCCAGCAGCGCCTGGCTGGGGTGCTCGCCAGGGCCGTCACCGGCGTTGATCACCGGCACATGGGTGGCCTGGGCAAATTCGGCAACTGCGCCCAGGTCGGGGTGGCGCACCACGATGGCGTCGGCGTAGCCGGCGATGACGCGGCTGGTGTCGTGGATCGACTCGCCCTTGGCCATGGACGAGAAGGTGAAGCCGGTGGTGTCGCACACCGAGCCGCCCAGGCGCGCGAACGCCGAGCTGAAGCTCAGGCGCGTGCGGGTGCTGGCCTCGAAGAACAGGTTGGCCAGTACCGCGCCTTCCAGCACGCGGGTGGTCTTCTGGCGGCGGGCGATGGGTTGCATGATATCGGCCACGCGCAGCAGGTCTTCCACCGAGTCGCGGGTGTAGCCGTCCACGGAAAGCAGGTGATGGCCCATTTCGCTGTTGGCGGCGTGAACGTGTACACCCTGTGTATCCAGCGCCACACCTTTCAGAATCTCCAGCATGAAGCGCTGGGCGATGTCGGGCATCTTGCGCATTTCCGGCGACTCGTCCGGTAGCAACCAGCTGTCCAACGCCCGGCGAGACACGCCAATGCGCTGCGCCAAGGCGTCGCGGGTGAAGTTGAGGCGGCGCATGGCATCGCGCAGGAAGACTTGCTGGGACATGGAGGGCGGACTCGGCTGGATATACACGCTGCGGATTATCCGCGCGTGCCTTGGCTGATGCAAGCGGTGTTGCTGGACGCGGCCTTTGGCCGCTGCTACACCCTGCGCCGTTCGTCTCAGGGCCGAGTCGATGACGAAACCACGAGCAGTCGAATTTCATCCTCCACGGGTTGACGCCCCCGCCCGGCATGGGGCACCGTAAGGCCATGAACAACGCCCTGCGCACCACCTCGCCCCGTACCACCACGACCGCCACCGGCGGGCCGTGCGGCGAGGCGTGAGCAACACCTGACACGCAACACCCAAGGCCCCGCCAGCAATGGTCGGGGCCTTTTTTGTGCCGCACCGGCGCTGGTCATTTCAAGGAGCAACACCATGGCTGCATTGAAGCTCAACCGCCCCGCCCTGCTGATCGTCGACGTCCAGGTTGGCTTGATCCACGGCCCGCAAAAGCCCTGGCAAGGCGAACGCCTGCTGGCCACCATCAATCAGGTCATCGCCAAGGCCGTGGACGCCGGCGCGCCGATCCTGGCGGTGCGCCACACGGGTCCCGCCGGTTCACCCATCGCCCAAGGCAGCCCGTTCTGGCAGGTGGCGCCCGAGCTGAACCTGGCCCACGCCAACGTGCGCCTGTTCGACAAGCAGGCCTCCAGCGCCTTCCAGGGCACCGACCTTGAGCAGTGGCTCAAGGCCGAGCAGGTGGAGGACCTGGTGATCGTCGGCCTCAAGACCCAGTACTGCGTCGACAGCGCCTGCCGCGCCGCCTCGCAGCTGGGCTTCAAGCCGGTGCTGGTGGCCGACGGCCACAGCTGCATGGACACCGACCTGCTGGCCGCCGAGGTGATCATCGCCCACCACAACCAGACCCTGCACGGCCCGATCGCCCGCGTGGCAGCGGCAGCCGAGCTGCAGTTCTGAGCCACTGGCGATAAAAAACCTGCTTGCAGGCCATGAAAAAACTGGCCTGCAAGCCCCCCACGGCAGCCCCTGGGGTTGGTATTGTTCCAGCTGGTCTGGAGCCGTGGTACGCGACTTGCTGGTTGCCTGCCACTTGCCAACATCGAGGTCCGCCGTGGCTGCCTACAACCTGCGTCAACTGAAGTACTTCATCACCACCGTCGAATACGGCAGCGTCGCCGAGGCGTCGCGCAAGCTCTACATCGCCCAGCCGTCGATCTCTACCGCCATCAAGGCGCTGGAAGACAGCTTCGGCGTGCAACTGCTGATCCGCCATCACGCCCAGGGCGTGTCCCTCACCCCCAGCGGCGCGCGCTTCTACCGCAAGGCTCAGGAACTGCTGCGCATGGCCCGCGAGTTCGAGCAGAACGCCCTGGCCGACAATGACGTGGTGGCCGGGCAGATCGACATCGGCTGCTTCGAGACCGTGGCGCCGCTGTACCTGCCGCAGCTGATCGCCGGTTTCAGCGCGCTCTACCCCGGCGTCGAGATCCGCATCCGCGACGGTGAACAACAGGAGCTGGTGCAAGGCCTGACCTCGGGCAGCTTCGATTTGGCCATCCTCTACAAGCACGACCTGGACAGCACCATTGAAACCGAACCGCTGATGCCAGCCCAGCGCCCCTACGCCCTGTTGCCCGCCGACCACCGGTTCGCCCAGCAGGCCCAGGTGTCGCTGCGCGACCTGGCCACCGAACCGATGATTTTGCTCGACGTGCAGCCCAGCCGTACCTATTTCGTCAGCCTGTTCGAAGAGCTGGGCCTGACCCCGCGCATCGCCTTCAGCTCGCCGTCCATCGAGATGGTCCGCGGCATGGTCGGCCAGGGCTTCGGCTTCTCGATCCTGGTCACCCGCCCGCACTCGGAATGCACCTACGACGGCAAGAAGGTAGTGTGCGTGGACATCGTCGAGGACGTCACCGGCTCCGGCCTGGTGGCCGCCTGGCTCAAGCGCGGGCAGTTGACCAAGCCGGCACAGCTGTTCGCCGACTACTGCCGCGAACAGCTCACAGCCAAGGCCCCCCCCGCCCCGTAGCAGCTGCCGAAGGCTGCGTCCGCAACACCGCGGTGCCTGGGACGCAGCCTGCGGCAGCTGCTACGTGGGAAAGCGGCTATCATGCTTGGCACCCGGCCCTAAAAGGACTCCAGCCGCCCAATGCCGTTCTTCGCCAAGACCCCGCGCCCGCCCCGCCCCCTGCGCCTGCTCGCCCCCTGGCTGGCCGCCGCGCTGCCGCTGCTGTTGGGCCTGGGCATCCTGTATTGGCAGGCCGAGCGCGACCTTGCGGCCAATGCCCAGGACACCGCCGAGCAGGCCCTGGCGCAGTTCGACCTGATGCTGGACAACGTGGCCGAATCCGCCAACGCGCTGCTGCCCCTGGCTGGCCAACCCTGCGCCGACGCCACCCTGGCCCTGCGCGAGCAGGTCACCCGCAGGCCCTTCGTGCGCTCCACCAACCTGGCGCTCGACGACCACCTGTATTGCAGCTCGTTGTTCGGCGAGTTCAGCGAGCCCATCAACCCCGGCGACTACGTCGACGGCCACCTGTGGCTGATGGACGGCAACCCGGTCACCCCCGGCCACGCGCTGCTGGTGTACCGCGCCTTCGATGACGACCAGACCGCCCTGGCGACCCTGGACGGCTACCACCTGGCCAACGCCCTGCGCATGATCGGCCGCGACCAGCCAGTGCTGCTGCAGGTGGGCAACAGCTGGCTGGCCCCCGACGGCCAGGTGCACGACGCCCCCGTGCCGGCGTTCCCGGTAGCGCCCACGCACCTGGACTCCAGCCGCTACCCGCTGAGCGTGAGCACCGGCTACCCCGCCGGCGAGCCCTGGCGCTGGGTCAGCGCGCAATACCCCTTGCTGCTGGCCCTGCTGGTGCTGCTCGGCGTGCTGGCCGGCGGCCTGTGCCGCTGGCTGCTGAACCGCCCACAGTCGCACCGCGCGGAAATCGCCCGGGCGCTGGAGGCCGACGAGTTCCTGCCCTATTACCAACCGGTGGTGCGCAGCCTCACCGGGCGCTGGTCCGGCGCCGAGGTGCTGATGCGCTGGCAGCACCCGCGCGAAGGCCTGGTGCCGCCGGACCTGTTCATTCCCTTCGCCGAGCACTCGGGGCAGATCGTGCCCATGACCCGCCGCCTGATGCGCCAGGTGGCCGAGGACCTGCGCCCCCACGCCGAGCTGCTGGAAGACGACTTCCACCTGGGCATCAACATCAGCGCCGAGCACTGCCAGGACCTGGCCCTGCTGGACGACTGCCGCGACTTCCTGCAAGGTTTCCCACCGGGGCGCATCACCCTGGTGCTGGAACTGACCGAACGCGAACTGATCCGCCCCAGCGCCGTCACCCACCAGCTGTTCGAGGCTTTGCACAACCTGGGCGTAATGATCGCCATCGACGACTTCGGCACCGGCCACTCCAGCCTGGCCTACCTGCGCGAGTTCAAGGTGGACTACCTGAAGATCGACCAGAGCTTCGTCGCCACCATCGGCAAGGACGCGCTGTCGGGGCATATCGTCGACAGCATCATCGAACTGTCCGGCAAGCTCGACCTGGGCATCGTCGCCGAGGGCGTGGAGGATGAGGTGCAGCGCGAGTACCTGGTGCAGCGACGGGTGGAGTTCCTGCAGGGCTACCTGTTCGGCAGACCAATGCCCATCGACGCCTTCCTGCAAACCCTGGCCGAAACAACGCCTACCGCGTAGCCGCTGCCGCAGGCTGCGCTGGCCCTGAGCCTTGCTGCAGATCTCCAGCGTACTCAGGGGCCAGCGCAGCCTGGCGGCAGCGGCTACGGTCTCGCAACGCCAGCTTTTGCTCCAATATGGACCACTGCGCCCCATTTTGGTGACACGCCCTGCCCCACAATGAGATCATTGCCGGCCTTACCTGCCCGTTCCACCCCGCGCTCCAGAGGCTCTCTTGTCCAAAGGCATCATCTCGTCCGTCACAGCGTCCAGCCTGTTCGCCGTGATGTACTTCTATACCTCGCTGCTCACCCCGCTCACCGGCGAAGAAATCTTCGGCTGGCGCATCCTGCTGACCGTGCCCTGCGTGACGCTGTTCCTGCTGATCACCCGCGACTTCAAGCTGGCCGTGGGCCTGCTCAAGCGCATGCGCGAGCGGCCGATTCTGCTGCTGGGCAGCATCGGCACCGCGTCGCTGCTGGGCGTGCAACTGTGGCTGTTCCTCTGGGCGCCCCTGCATGGCCGCAGCCTGCCCGTGTCGCTGGGCTATTTCCTGCTGCCGCTGACCATGGTGCTGACCGGGCGGCTGGTCTACGGCGAACGGCTGTCGTACCTGCAGAAGGTGGCGGTGGGCTTCGCCCTATGCGGCGTAGGGCATGAACTCTGGGTGCACGGCAGCTTCGCCTGGGAAACCCTGCTGGTGGCGTCCGGCTACCCGGCCTACTTCGTGCTGCGGCGCAAATGCCAGACCGACCACCTGGGCGGCCTGTGGACCGACATGTGCCTGATGATGATCCCGGCCACCTGGTTCGTCACCACCGGCCCCCTGTCGGCTGCCGACATGCTCCAGCACCCTGCCCTGTACGGCTTGATTCCGGTGCTGGGCATGATCAGCGCCCTGGCCCTGGTGTCCTACGTCATGGCCAGCCGCCTGCTGCCGTTCAGCCTGTTCGGCCTGCTCAGCTACGTGGAGCCGGTGCTGCTGGTGGGCGTGGCGCTGCTGCTGGGCGAAAGCATCGCACGTGACCAGTGGTGGACCTATATCCCGATCTGGCTGGCGGTGGTGGTGCTGATCATCGAAGGCTTCAAGCACCTGGTGCGTTCGCGGCGGCGCAGCATGTAATTCAAGGATGCACCAGCAGCAACACCGCGCTGATGCTCAGAAATGACGCCAGCGTGGTCAGCACCAGCGCCGCCGCGCAGCGCCCTTCCAAACCGAAGCGCTGCCCCAGGATGGGGTAGACGCTCATCATCGGCGCGCTGGCGATCACCACGCCGGCCAGCATCATCGGCGCCGGCACGTCGGCCAGCAGCCAGAACATCAGCCCCAGCAGCAGCGGGTGCACCAGCAGCTTGCCGGCGCCGATCAGGCCCAATTCGTTGAGCTGCCCGCGCACCTTGGTGCCGTACAGCACGCCGCCGATCACGAACAGCGCCGCTGGCGCCGAGGCCTGGGCCAGCATGTCGATGACCTTCAGCGGCGCCACCGGGATCTGCACCCGCGCCAGCGACAGCGCGCCGCCGACGATGATCGACACGATCAACGGGTTGCGGCCCAGGCGCTTGAGGGTTTCGACAATTACCCGCCGCGCCGAGCCGCCCTGCTGCTCCCCGGCCTCGGCCATGGCCAGCGCCAGCGGGATCATCACCAGGTTCTCGATGACCATGCCCAGCGCCAGCGCCACCACCGCTGGGGGCCCGGCGACCATCGCGGCGATTGGGTAGCCGATGAAGCCGCTGTTGGACACCGACATGCCCATGCCCGCGATGGCGGCGTTGGCCACGCTGGCCTGGCGCAAGCGGCGGAAGACCAAAAAGCCTGCGGCGAAGCTGCCCAGCGACGCCAGGCCGTAGGCCAGCAGGTAGTGATAGTTGAAGACCTCGCTGATGGGCCGCTGGGCCAACGCGCGGATCACCAGCGCCGGCAGGCAGAAGACGATGACGAAGGTGCCGACGCCGCGCACCTGTTCGCGGCTCAGCAGCTTGAGCGCCGTGGCCAGGTAGCCCAGGGCGATGATGATGAAGATCGGTGCGGTGATGGCAAGCACGTCTAGCAACGACTGGTTTCCTTTTGGACGCGGCCTGCGGCCGCTGCTACGGGAGCCTCGCGATCAATCCTGGCGCACGTCGACCTGCCCATGACTGTGGCACGCCTGGGCGATGGCTTCCACCACCCGCAGGTTCTGCAACCCGTCGCGCACGCTCACCAGCGGCTGCGCCTGGCCGCGGATCACCTGGCAGAAATGCGCCAGTTGGCGCGCCAGCGGGTCGGCGCGGTCCTGGCGCAGCTGCTCGCTGATGAACGGCTTCCACCACGAGCGGTCCTCGGGGCTGCCATAGCGCTTGAGGCGCATGGTGGGCACCGACAGCTGGCCGAAGGTGCCGGTGATCACGTAGCAGTCCTCGTCATCGTAGTGGCTGTAGGTCTTGTTCTCCTGGCTGGTCTGCTCCCAGCTGCGCGGGCTGGCGGCGGTGTCCGAGAGCAGGAAACTGCCCAGCGCGCCGCTGGCGAAGCGCAGGCTGATGGCCACTGTGTCTTCCACCTCGAAGCCACGGGTGGCGTGGGAGGCCATGGCCTGCACCGCGACGATCTCGCCGCATAGCGAGCGCAGGTTGCCGATCTCGTGGATCAGGTTGAGCAAAATCGGCCCGCCGCCCACCTGGGTGCGCCACGGGCCAGCCGCGAAGTATTCATCGGGCTTGTAGAACAGCGCCGTGCCCATCACCGCCACCAGGTTGCCCAGCAGGCCGTCGGCGATCACTTGCCGGGCCTGGGCCAGGATCGGGCTGTGGGCGCGGTGATGGCCCACCAGCAACGGCGTGTCCGCGGCGCGACTGGCCGCGTACAGCCGCTCGCCCTCCTCCAGGGTGTGCGCCAGCGGCTTCTCGATCAGCGCCGGCACCCGCGCGGCCAGGCACTCGAACGCCTGGGGCACGTGCAAGGCGTTGGGCGTGGCGAGAATAACGCCATCAGGACGAAACTCGGCGAACAGCGCCTCCAGCGAGGTGAACAGCGGCACCTGCAGGCGCGCGGCCAGTTCCACCGCGGCGGGCGATGGGTCGACAATGGCCGCCAACTGGCATTCATGGCTGGCCTGGATCTGTTCGATATGGAAGTGGCCGATGGCACCGGCGCCGGCTACGGCAATGCGAAGAAGGGACATAAGGGGCTCTGATTATTTTTGGGGGTTCTGGCTGAGCAATGGCCATAGCTTAATCAATAGCGATCAGGACATAATCGGCCATTATGAAGATTCAGAATGCGCAATTAGCGAACAATGCGCCGTTCCTGCGCGACCTGCAGTTGTTCTGCAGCGTGGCCCGGCATGCCAGTTTTGTCACGGCGGCCCAGGAAAGCGGCATCTCCCCGGCCCACCTGAGCAAGCGCATCGCGCTGCTGGAGGCATCGCTGGGGGTCAAGTTGTTCCAGCGCACCACGCGCCGGGTCAACATCACCGCCGACGGCGAGACCGCCTTCACCTGGGCGCAGACCCTGCTGGGCAACGTCGACGACATGCTGCAGGCGCTGTCCGGGGTGCGCAACGAGCCGCGCGGCGCCCTGCGCATCAGCACCAGCCTGCGCCTGGGCCGCGAGTACATCGCGCCGGTGATGGCACGCCTGCGCCAGCGCTACCCGGCGCTGGAGGTGTGGCTGGAACTGCTGGACCGGCGCGCCGACCTGATCGCCGAGAACTTCGACATCGACATCCGCGTGGGCGAGGTGCTGGAGCAACACCTGATCGCCCACCGCATCACCAGCAGCTACCGCATCCTCTGCGCCGCCCCCGCCTACATCGAACGCATGGGCAGCCCGCGCAGCCTGGCCGAACTGGCCCAGCACGACTGCCTGCTGTTCCGCGAGCGCGACCAGCGCTTCGGCCTGTGGCGCCTGCACGGCAGCGCCGGCGAGGAAAGCGTGAAGGTCACCGGGCCCATGGCCTCCAACCACAGCGACGTGGTGCGCCAGTGGGCCCACGAGGGCTACGGCATCATCATGGCCTCGGTGTGGGACGTGGCCGCCAGCCTCAAGGCCGGCGAGCTGGTGCAGGTGTTGCCCGGCTACCGCCAGCCGGCGGACGTGTGGGCGGTGACCACCGCGCGCGGCGGCGAGTCGGAGAAGATTCGCGTGTGTATCGAATTCCTCAAGGAAGCCCTCACCCAGGGCCCGCAAACCCTGCTGACGCCACAATAACGCCCCGCGAACCCACCGTAGCCGCTGCCGCAGGCTGCGCTGGCCCTTGCCCACGCTGGAGATCTTCAGTGTATTCGAGGGCCAGCGCAGCCTGGCGGCAGCGGCTACGCAGCGGTGTCGCGGCCGTGGGCATCGAAGTATTCCTGACCTTTTATTCAATTCTGGTACGAAGGTGCAACAATTGGCACACTTCTTTCTAATGGTTTTCGACCGCGGTGTCAGGATCCCCTTTTCATTGGATCCGCAGGTGCACACAATGCACCATTTGCTAACAACGGGCAGCTACCCTGTCCATTACCAGTGCAGAAATTCCGCCAAAAGCGGTAGAACAGGAAGTCGGATCTATGTTCGAAGTGCCGTCCTCAATCAGGTTGTTGCTGTCCCGCTTCAGCCAGGCCCACGCGGGCCATTTCCACTCCCTGCGCTACGTCCGCCAGGACAGCCTGGGCCTGTCGGTCACCCGTAACGTCGTCGACCCACCGCGCCGCCACCGCAGCAGCGGCGTGATGCTGTGCGTGCGGGTCAACGGCAACGAGGCGTTCGCCGCCACCAGCGACCTCACCGAAAAAGGCCTGGAGCACGCCTACGACCAGGCGCTGCTGCTGGCCCACGCCATGGGCCAGCGCGCCCTGCTGAGCCTGCCGCCGTTGCAGGGCAACGCCGTGCACACCCGCTACAGCTCGCCGGCCGCCGACCAGCCGCTGCCCGATGCCGGGCACTGGCTGGAGGTGCTGCGCGCCGAATCGGCGCGCGTGCCGCAGCACGAGCGCCTGGTGAACTGGTCGGCCAGCCTGGGCATCACCGACAGCCAGCAGCTGTACGTGGACAGCACCGGCAGCGAGATCGCCAGCCACAAGCGGCTGTTCTTCCCCGAACTGGACGTGACCGCCTTCGACGGCCAGCAAAGCCAGCGCCGCACCTGGGCCATCGCCCGCCAGGGTGGCAGCGAGCTGGTGCATGAGTCGGGCTTCATCGGCCAGATCGAGCAGGTGGCCGACCAGGCCCTGCAACTGCTGGCCGCGCCCAACACCCCGGAAGGCCCGCGCGACCTGCTGCTGATGCCTGACCAGATGATCCTGCAGATCCACGAATCCATCGGCCACCCGCTGGAGCTGGACCGCATCCTGGGCGATGAGCGCAACTACGCCGGCACCAGCTTCGTCACCCAGGACATGTTCGGCAGCTACCAGTACGGCTCGCCGCTGCTCAACGTCAGCTTCGACCCGCAAGTGCCGGACGAGCTGGCCAGCTACAGCCACGACGACGAAGGCACGCCAGCGCACAAGCATTTGCTGATCGAAGCCGGCGTACTCAAGCGCCCCCTGGGCGGCGCCCTGTCCCAGGCCCGCAGCGGCCTGGCCGGGGTGGCCAACAGCCGCGCCTGCGACTGGAACCGCCCGCCCATCGACCGCATGGCCAACCTCAACGTCGAGCCCGGCGACCAGAGCCTGGCGCAGATGATCGGCAACATCGAACACGGAATCCTCATGGCCACCAACCGCTCCTGGTCCATCGACCAGGCCCGCAACAAGTTCCAGTTCGGCTGTGAATGGGCCCAGCTGATCGAGAACGGCGAGCTGGCCGGCGTGGTCAAGAACCCCAACTACCGCGGCATTTCCTCGCAGTTCTGGCGCAACCTCAGCGCGGTCGGCGACCGTTCCACCTTCGAGGTGATGGGCACCCCCAACTGCGGCAAGGGCGAACCCAACCAGGCGGTCACCGTGGGGCACGCGTCACCGCCCTGCGTGTTCAAGCAGATCGACGTGTTCGGGGGGCAAGCGTGATGAACCACACTCTCTACCGCCGCTCCTTCGACATGCTGGAACAATGGCTGCACACCCAACTGGCCGCCGGCGAGCACTTCTCGCTGTGGTTCAGCGCCGAAGACTCGCAGTTCATCCGCTTCAACCACGGCCAGGTGCGCCAGGCCAGCCAGGTGCTGCAGATCGACGCCACCCTGCGCCTGATCCACAACGAGCGCCATGCCAGCGACACCCTCAACCTGACCGGCGACGTGGCCACCGACCGCGAGCGCCTGGGCGAAGCCCTGGCTGGCCTGCGCACGCTGCTGCAAGTGCTGCCGCCCGACCCGTACCTGCAACTGGACAACCAGGTGTTCGCCAGCGACCGCGTGCCCGACGGCAGCCTGCCCAGCGCCGACGCGCTGATCGAGCAAGTGGGCGCGCTCAGCCACGGCCTGGACATGGTCGGCATCTACGCCGGCGGCCCGATGTACCGGGGCTTCGCCAGTTCCTGGGGCGGCCGCGGCTGGCACGTGGCGATCAGCGCCAGTCTGGACTTCAGCCTGTTCCACGACAACGGCGAGGCGGTGAAGATCACCTACGCCGCCAGCGAATGGGACGCCGACGAACTGGCCGCGCAATTCGCCCAGGGCCGCGAGCAACTGGCGCACCTGGGCAAGCCACGCAAGACCCTGGCGCCCGGCCAGTACCGCGCCTACCTGGCACCGGCCGCCGTGGAAGAAATCATCGGCATGCTGCAATGGGACGGTTTCTCCGCCCGCGCCCTGGCCACCCGCCACAGCCCGCTGCAGGCCCTGCAGCTGAAAACCGCCAGCCTGTCGCCCCAGGTCAGCATCAGTGAAATGGCCTCCACTGGCCTTGAGCCACTGTTCAACAGCGAGGGCAGCCTGCGCCAGGACCAGGCGCTGATCGAGCACGGCCACCTGGTGGGCCAGATGGTCAGCTCGCGCTCGGCCCAGGAATACCACCTGGAAGCCAACGGCGCCGACACCTATGAAAAGCCTTCGTCGCTGGTGATGGCCGGCGGCGACCTGCCCAGCGCCGAGGTGCTGCAAGCGCTGGGCACCGGCCTGTACATCGGCAACCTGTGGTACCTGAACTACTCCGACATTGGCCTGGCGCGCATGACCGGCATGACCCGCTTCGCCAGTTTCTGGGTGGAAGACGGCAAGATCGTCGCGCCCATCGACACCATGCGTTTCGATGACAGCGTCTACGACCTGTTCGGCGCCAACCTGCTGGCCCTGACCCGCGAGCAGAGCCTGCGCATCAGCACCAGCACCTACTCGCAACGCGACGCCCAGACCCTGCTGCTGCCGGGCGCGTTGATCGAGCGTTTCACCCTCACGCTGTAGACCGTGCGGTAAACCCCGGGGCCATGCCTGGCCCCAGGGGCTTTTTATTACTGTTATTCGCCTGTGTGCCTGACGCCAACTTGAAAGACTGTTTTCACTAACGGTCGCAGGCCTTTATTTTTTACAACTTCACTTCAGCACAACTCTGGGCCTAACTATTGAATAAATAAACACCTCAAGCACGCACCAAATAAAACCGCACTTGCCGGTTTGGTGCACACCCAATCAATACCCTGCACCGTGCCGATTCGATGTTTAACCCACATCGTGATCACGGCCTCGTGCAGCCCGAAACTTGCCGAGTGATGGCCGCTCGATTGCCCGTCAGGACCCCGTGCGGCCTGGTGCTGGAACAAACGTACAAGAATGCGACATGGTGTGCGTAAATTGGCGCCAAACGCTCTACAGCGCAGCTTATGGCACAGCGGTTGCTCTGTATTAACTCAGCCACAGTCCCGTACAACCTTGTACATACGATAAAAAGGAAGGCGTCATGAAACCGTACACAGCCACCTCTACTTAGTTGCAGAAGACTGAATTCTGACACGTGCTGGCAGACTTCAGTATGACCGCCTACTTGCGCCGCCCACAGTCGAACATTAATTAAATGTTTGAGCGGTACCGCTTTGCCCTTCTTTTTATTCGAGGGAGACTTGATGAATGACGCGGTAAAAAAGAAGCCACCCCAGGTGCCCACTTCAATAGTCCCCGCCACGCCGTGGCCCGGTATTCCATTCCGGCCCAATACGTCGCGCCCGGGCATATTGAAGAAACAACAGGTGCTGATATTGGTGGCGGTGTCCGTGCTGTTGCACGGTGGCGCCTGGTGGCTGATGCAACAGGCCAAGGCGCCCGTGCCGGAAGTTGCCCCGCAAGTACCGGAAATGACCGTGGAGCTCACCAGCCCGACGCCCCCCACGCCCGAGCCGCCACCTCCGGAACCACCACCGCCGCCGCCCCCTCCGCCGCCACCGGCGCCCGAGGAAGACCCGGACGCGGTGAAACCGCCGCCCAAGCCGGTGGAGAAGAAGGTCGAGAAGCCCAAGCCGGTGCCCAAGCCGCAGCCGCTGAAAAAGCCTGCGCCACCGACCCCGCCCGCCCCGGCGCCGACGCCTGCGCAGAGCGCGCCGCCCAGCCCCACCCCGGCACCGGCGGCGCCTGCGGCAGCGCCCGGCCCGGTGAAAGAGTCGGCGGCCATTTCCGGCCTGGCCAGCCTGGGCAACCCGCCGCCCGAATACCCGTCGCTGGCCCTGCGCCGCAACTGGGAAGGCACGGTGGTGCTGCGCATCAAGGTGCTGGCCAACGGCCGCGCCGGCAGCGTCGAGGTGACCAAATCCAGCGGCAAGCCGCAGCTCGATGAAGCGGCGGTGGAAGCGGTGCGCAACTGGAAGTTCATTCCGGCCAAGCGCGGCGACACGCCAATCGAAGGCTTCGCCACCCAGACCATCGACTTCAAGTTGCCGCAGTAAACGAACTCAACCCTATTCACGTTGTGCGAGGTAGAAATCATGAATGCTTCAATGTCCGCAATGATCGTCCCGGGCGTGCTCTGGGCCCTGGTGTTGTTCTCCGTGCTCAGCTGGGGCCTGCTGCTGATCAAGTCGGCCCAGTACCTGCGCCTGAAATCGCAGAACAAGCAGTTCACCCGCGCCTTCTGGGCCGCCCCCGACCTGCTCACCGCCGCCGAGCACTCCACCCAGTACCCCGGCGCCCTGGCGCGCATCGCCAACAGCGGCTTCGAAGCCATGGCCAGCGATGACAACCCGCGCAACGCCCAGCAACTGGCGCACACCATCAACCGCCAGGACCGCCTGGAGCGCAACCTGCGCCAGCAGATCCAGAAGGAACGCCGCGCCCTGGAAGCCGGCCAGGCGATTCTGGCCAGTATCGGCAGCACCGCGCCCTTCATCGGCCTGTTCGGCACCGTGTGGGGCATCATGGAAGCGCTGCAGAGTATCGGCGCCAGCGGTTCGGCGAGCCTGGAAACCGTGGCCGGGCCCATCGGCCATGCGCTGATCGCCACCGGCGTGGGCATCGCCGTCGCCGTGCCGGCGGTGCTGATCTACAACTTTTTCCTGCGCCGCCTGAAGCTGGCCATGGCCGACATGGACGACTTCGCCCATGACTTCGACAGCCTGGCCCAGCGCAGCGCCTTCGCCGTCAGCCGCGAGCCCATCGCCCACAAGCACGCCGCCCGCGTGCAGGAGGCGAGCTGACATGGCCTTCTCTACCCAAGACAGCGACGAAGTACTCAGCGAAATGAACGTCACGCCGCTGGTGGACGTGATGCTGGTGCTGCTGGTGGTGTTCATCGTCACCGCGCCGCTGATGACCAACGCCATCAAGGTCAACCTGCCGAAGACCGACGCCGTGGCCCCCGCCGAGAAGAAGGACCCGGTGGTGGTCAGCGTCGACCAGGACGGCAAGTTCTTCCTGGCCAAGAGCGAAATCGCCCCCGAGCTGCTGGAAAAAAGCCTCTCGGACGTGAAGGCCAAGGACCCCGAAGTCCGGGTGCAGTTGCAGGCCGACACCAGCGTCAACTACGGGCAAGTGGCCAAGGCCATGGCCTCCATCGAGCGCTCGGGCATCACCAAAATCTCGGTGATGACCTCCCGGTGACACGCCGGCCGGGCGGGGGATGAGACAGCCCGGCCAGGCGTTGCGGTAAACGGTCGTTCCACACCTGTGCGGTGCCCCTTTGGGCGCTGCAGGGGAGCGGCTGGCTTGAAGCAGAGGAGTTTCGTCCGGGGCCGGCATAACCCATCCGGAACAAGAGGGCTCACAAGGCCATTTCACTAAACGTCTGAAAAAGTCGGAAATTACCATGTTGATGAGTTTGCAACGTTTTACCCTCAAACCACTGGCGGCCACCCTGCAACGGCGCAGCATGGTGCCGCTGTGCGTGATGGCCATGGGCATGAGCACCGTGCAGGCAGCCGAAACCAGCGATGACGCCGGTACCGCCGCCGCGGCCGTGGTCGCGCCGGCCACCACCCAGTTGCAGAAGGTCGAAGTGACCGGCTCGGCCATCCGCCGGGTCGACGCCGAGACAGCCGTGCCGGTGACCATCCTGCGCGCCGCCGACCTCGAGAAGCAGGGCGTGACCACCACTGCCGAGCTGATGCAGCGGGTGACGGGCAACAACTCCATCAGCAACGCCGCCGGTTCCGTGGGCGCAGCCACCGGCGGTGCCAGCTTCGCCGACATGCGCGGCATCGGCGCCAACAAGACCCTGGTGCTGCTCAACGGCCGGCGCCTGGCCAACAACGCCATGTCCGGCACCAACAGCCAGGGCGGCGCGGTGGACCTGAACATGATTCCGTTCGCCGCCATCGACCGCGTGGAAGTGCTGCGCGACGGCGCCTCGGCGCTGTACGGCACCGACGCCATTGGCGGGGTGATCAACTTCATCACCAAGAAGTCCCTCACCGACGGCACCCTCACCCTGGGCGGCGAAGACCCCACCAACAGCGGTGGCGGCGGCAGCAAGGACATGAGCGGCAGCTGGGGCTACGGCGACCTCGACAAGGACCGCTTCAACGTGATGGGCGTGTTCAACTACCGCACCCAGCAGAACCTGGAAGCCAAGGACCGCAGCTTCGACCAGGACTACGTGCCCGGTCGCGGCCTGGACAACACCTCGGGCACCGCCTTCCCGGCCAACTACAGCCAGAACGGCAACGCCGCCAACCCGCTGGGCAGCGCCTGCAGCGGCGCCAACCTGATCGCCAGCAACGGCGTGTGCCGCTACAGCACGCGCAACTCCATCGACCTGCTGCCGCAGACCGAATCCACCTCGTTCTTCGGCAAGGCCACCGGCAAGCTGGCCGACGACCACAACGTCAACCTCGAATACTTCTGGAGCCGCAACGACAACAGCACCACCGTGGCCCCGGCGCCGCTCACCGGCCTGAGCCTTGCGCCCAGCTCGCCCTACTACCCCGGCAACGGCATCACCCCGCTGCCCACCGGCTTCGCCCTCGACCCCACACAACCGGTGGGCGTGAACTGGCGTGAAACCGCCGCCGGTGACCGCGAATCGAAAGACCAGAACACCAGCCAGCGCCTGCTGCTGAGCTTCGACGGCACCGTCGGCGGCTGGGACTACAACGTCGGCGCCGGCTACAACCAGAACCGGGTGGTCAACAGCGTCACCGGCGGCTACGTCAGCGACTCGGCGCTGACCGCCGGCCTCGACAGCGGCCTGCTCAACCCGTTCGGCGCCCAGAGCGCGGCTGGCCAGCAGTACATCGACGACAACGCCTACCACGGCGCCTACGCCGTCTCCACCGGCCGCGTGGCCTCGCTGGACGGCAAGGTCACCCGCGAGATCGGCGACTGGTTCGGCGCCGGCCCCGTGGGCCTGGCCCTGGGCGGCGAGTACCGCAAGGAGAAATACCACGAGTCGGTGGCCGACTGGGCCGGTGACCTGTCCAGCCTGGGCGTGGACCCCAACAGCTCGGTGTCGGGCGAGCGCAGCATCAGCGCCGAATACGCCGAGATCAACGTGCCGGTGATCGACAGCCTGGAACTGGGCGCCGCGATCCGCCACGACAAGTACAGCGACTTCGGCAGCACCACCAACCCCAAGTACACCTTCCGCTTCCAGCCGTTCAAGGAACTGGTGATGCGCGGCGCCTACAGCGAAGGCTTCCGTGCCCCGTCGCTGTATGAGCTGAACAACCCCACCTACACCACCTTCACCCAGGGCAACTACAACGACCCGACCCTGTGTGCCGGCGGCGTGGTGCGCCCGGGCGGCAACGGTGGCCGCGACTGCAACCAGCAATTCCTCAACAGCACCGGCGGCAACCAGGACCTCAAGCCCGAGACCGCGCGCAACGTCACCCTGGGCTTCGTCTACCAGCCAGTGCGCAACCTGTCCATGGGCCTGGACTTCTGGTGGATCAAGATCGCCGGGCAGATCGAGGAGTTCCCCGAGTCGGAAGTGTTCGCCCACCCCGACGAGTACGCCGACCGCATCGTGCGCGCCGCCGACGGCTCCATCGACCACATCATCACCGGCCTTGCCAACCTGGGTAACGTGAAGACCAGCGGTATCGACGTCAACCTCAACTACCGCTTCCCGCAGACCACCATCGGCCAGTTCGGCCTGGACCTGACCGGCACCTACGTCACCCGCTACGACTACCAGCAGACCATCGGCGGTGCCTACACCGACCGCGTCGGCGACTTCCAGGGCGACCAGGTGGCGCAACGCTGGAAACACAACATCACCGGCAGCTGGAACTTCGGCGCCTACCGCGCCTCGGTCACCAACCGCTTCACCACCGGCTACAACGACTACGACCCCACCACCAACAGCCGCGTCAGCTCGTACTCGCTGTGGGACCTGTCGGCCGGCTACACCTTCAACAAGGTGCTGGACGTGGACCTGGGCGTGAAGAACGTGTTCGACCGCGACCCGCCGTTCTCCAACCAGGCCTACACGTTCCAGAGCGGCTATGACCCGCGCTACACCGATCCGTTGGGGCGCACCCTGTTCGCGCGCATGACCTACCACTTCTGATCGGGATCGACGGGGGCTGAGCTCCGGCCCCCGGCACGATCCGCCTGCGATATCGCACCCCCGGCGTCCCTCCGCGCCGGGGGCTTTTTCCAGGCCTGTGTTAACGCGGTTCGAGGAATTCCAAGCATGTCACAGCCCCTCAAGTTTCTGCTGGCCAGCCTGTTCTGCCTGGCCAGCCTGCCGGCGCACGCGGCACCCGTCGGCGCCATGACCGTGTACGGCGACGCGCCCAGATACCCGGCCAACTTCCAGCATTTCGACTACGTGAACGCCGACGCGCCCAAGGGCGGGTCCCTGAGCCGCTCGTCCATGGAGATCGGCCAGTTCAACTACATCCTGCCCTACGTGGACCAGGGCACCGGCGTGGTCCAGGTCGACACCTGGCTGTACTCGCCGCTGGCCTACCGTTCGCTGGACGAGCCCTACACCGTCTACGGCCTGGTGGCCGAGAAAATGGAACACGACCCCGACGGCCTGTGGATGCGCTTCTACCTCAACCCCAAGGCCACTTTCGCCGACGGCACGGCCATCACCGCCCAGGACGTGGCCTTCACCTTCAACCTGCTGATGACCAAGGCCAGCCTGAGCTTCCGGCTGCTGTACGGCGACGTGCAGGACGTGGTGGTGGAAGGCCCGCGCCAGGTGCGCTTCAACTTCAAGAACAACCTCAACCGCACCCTGCCCCTGGACCTGGCGTCCATGCGCGTGCTGCCCGAGCACTACTGGAAGGACCACGACTTTGCCAGCGGCGGCGGCTTCACCCCGCCCCTGGGCAGCGGCCCCTACCGGGTGACCAAGGTCGACCCGGGCCGCAGCATCACCTTCGAGCGCAACAAGGACTGGTGGGCCCGCGACCTGCCGGTGAGCCGCGGCCTGTACAACTTCGACAGCCTGACGGTGAATTTCTACGCCGACACCGAGATCGCCCGGCAACTGCTGCAGGCCCAGGCCTACGACTACAACCGCGAGTTCTCCTCGGGCGGCTACGTGGTGGGCTACCAGAGCCCGGTGCTGGACGACGGCCGCCTGCAACGGCAGATCCTCGCCCCCGCGCAGCCCAAGGGCGCCCAGGGCTTTGTCTTCAACCTGGAGCGGCCGGTGTTCAAGGACCGCCGGGTGCGCCAGGCGCTGACCCTGCTGTGGGATTTCGACTGGGCCAACCGGCAGATCATGCGCAGCTTCTACACCCGCCAGGACAGCTACTTTCCGAACAGCGACCTGGCCGCCACCCAGCTGCCCGATGCCCAGGAGCTGGCGATCCTGGAACCGCTGCGCGGCAAGGTGCCGGACGAGGTGCTCACCCAGGTCTACCACTCGCCGCGCACCGACGGCAGCGGCAACATCCGCCCGCAGCAGTTGCAGGCGCTGAAGCTGCTGGCCGAGGCCGGCTGGCACCCCGAGCATAACCGCCTGGTCAACGCCCAGGGCGAGCAGCTGAAATTCACCTTCCTCGACGGCCAGGGCGGCTTCGACCGCCTGCTGCTACCGATGAAGCGCAGCCTGGCGCAGATCGGCATCGACCTGGAACTGCGGCGCATCGACCCCGGCCAGTACAACAACCTGATGAACGCCCGCGACTACGACTTCACCGTGGTGCAGTTCCCGCGCAGCGGCGACCCGATCATTTCCCCCGGGCGCGAGCTGTACAGCCTGTACGGCAGCGCCAGCGCCACCCAGCCGGGTAGTTCGAACTTCATGGTGCTGCGCGACCCGGCGGTGGACAGCCTGATCGATGGCCTGGTCAAGGCCACCACCCGCAACGACATGGTCCACTACGCCCGCGCCCTGGACCGGGTGCTGCAGTGGGGTTACTACTCCATCCAGAACTACTACAGCGAAGGCACGCCCACGGTGTTCCTCAACCGCTTCGGCAGGCCCAAGGTGGCGCCCACCTACGACGTCGGCCTGGACACCTGGTGGCAGGTCAGCCCCACGCCCCTCACCACCCTGCAAATGAGCGCGCTGGCGCACAATTCCGAGGAGCACTGAGATGCTGCGCTATATCTGTCGGCGGCTGCTGCTGATCATTCCCACCCTGCTGTGCATCCTGGTGGTCAATTTCGTCATCGTCCAGGCCGCGCCCGGCGGCCCGGTGGAACAGGCCATCGCCCGCCTGCAGGGCGCCGGCGGCCACGGCGTGGGCGGCGGTGGCGGGGAAAGCGCCGGGGGTGGCGGCAGCCGCTCCAGCCGCGGCCTGGACCCGGCGCTGATCGAGGAGATCAAGCACCACTACGGCTTCGACCAGCCCATGCACGCGCGCCTGTGGCTGATGCTGAAGAACTATGCCCACCTGGACTTCGGCACCAGCTTCTTCCGCGGCGCGCCGGTGACCGAGCTGATCGCGCAGAAGCTGCCTACCACCCTGTCCCTGGGGCTGTGGGCGACGCTGATCACCTACCTGATTTCCATTCCCCTGGGCATTCGCAAGGCGGTGCACCACGGCACGCGCTTCGACGTGTGGACCAGCACCGCGATCATCATCGGCTACGCCATGCCGGCGTTTCTGTTCGCCATCCTGCTGATCGTGGTCTTTGCCGGCGGCAGCTACGTCAACTGGTTCCCGGTGCAGGGCCTGGTGTCGAGCAACTTCGACCAGCTGTCCACCCTGGGCAAGGTCGGCGACTACCTGTGGCACCTGGTGCTGCCGGTCAGCGCCCTGGTGATCGGCGGCTTCGCCACGCTCACCATCCTCACCAAGAACAGCTTCCTCAACGAGATCAGCCGCCAGTACGTGACCACGGCGCGAGCCAAGGGCCTCACCGAGCAGCGCATGCTCTACGGCCACGTGTTCCGCAATGCCATGCTGCTGGTGCTGGCGGGCATTCCCCAGGCGCTGATCGACGTGTTCTTCGCCGGCTCGCTGCTGATCGAGACCATCTTCAACCTCGACGGCATCGGCCGCATGAGCTACGACGCCGCCGTGTCGCGCGACTACCCGGTGGTGTTCGGCACGCTGTTCCTGTTCACCCTGTTCGGCCTGTTGATCAAGCTGCTGGGCGACCTGTGCTACACCCTGGTCGACCCGCGCATCGACTTCTCCGCGAGGACTGCCTGATGTTCCGGATCTCCCCTTTGGGCCAGCGCCGCCTGGCCGCGTTCAAGGCCAACCGCCGTGGCTGGTGGTCGCTGTGGCTGTTCATCGCGCTGCTGCTGACGTGCCTGTGCAGCGAGTTGCTGGCCAACGACAAGCCGCTGCTGATCCACTACCAGGGCAAGATGTACTACCCCATCCTCCACGAATACCAGGAAACCGATTTCGGCGGCCAACTGCCGTTCGAGCCCGACTACAGCAGCCAGTACGTGCGCGAGCTGATCAGCGCCAAGGGCGGCTGGATGCTGTTCCCGCCGATTCCCTTCAGCGACCAGTCGGTGAACTATGACCTCAGCCAGCCCTCGCCCAGCCCGCCCACGCGCGACAACTGGCTGGGCACCGACCAGCAGGCCCGCGACGTGCTGGCGCGGGCGCTGTATGGGGCGCGGGTGTCGATTCTGTTTGCGCTGATACTGACCGTGGTCAGCACCCTGATCGGCGTGTGCGCCGGCGCCGTGCAGGGCTTCTATGGCGGCTGGGTGGACCTGATCGGCCAGCGCCTGCAGGAGATCTGGTCGGGGCTGCCGGTGTTGTACCTGCTGATCATCCTCTCCGGCTTCGTCGCCCCCGGCTTCTGGTGGCTGCTGGGGATCATGGCGCTGTTCTCCTGGTTGGCGCTGGTGGACGTGGTGCGCGCCGAATTCCTGCGCGGCCGCAGCCTGGAGTACGTGAAAGCCGCCCGCGCCCTGGGCGTGACCGACGGCGCGCTGATGCGCCGGCACATCCTGCCCAACGCCATGACCAGCACCCTCACCTACCTGCCCTTCATCGTCACCGGCGCCATCTCCACCCTCACCGCCCTGGACTTCCTGGGCTTCGGCATGCCCGCCGGCAGCGCCTCGCTGGGCGAGCTGGTGGGCGAGGCCAAGCAGAACCTCGAGGCGCCCTGGCTGGGCATCACCGCCTTCTGCGCCCTGGCGCTGATTCTTTCGCTGCTGGTGTTCATCGGCGAAGCCTGCCGTGACGCGTTCGACCCAAGGACCTGAGCATGACCGACAACCTGATTGAAATCCGCCACCTGAGCGTGGCTTTCGGCGAGCGCGAAGTGGTGCACGGCATCGACCTGGACATCCGCCGCGGCGAGTGCCTGGCGCTCGTGGGCGAGTCCGGCTCGGGCAAGTCGGTGACGGCCCACTCGATCCTGCGCCTGCTGCCGGGCAAGAGCGTCAACACCGGCGGCAGCATCCGCTTCAACGGCGAGGAACTGGTGGGTGCCAGCGACAAGCAGCTGCGCAACCTGCGCGGCAACCGCATCGCCATGATCTTCCAGGAACCCATGACCTCGCTGAACCCGCTGCACACCGTGGAGAAGCAGATCGGCGAGGTGCTGGCGGTGCACAAGGGCCTGAACGGTCGCGCAGCGCGGGCGCGGGTGCTGGAGCTGCTGGAACTGGTGGGCATCACCGAACCTGCCAAGCGCCTCAAGGCCTACCCGCACCAACTGTCCGGCGGCCAACGCCAGCGCATCATGATTGCCATGGCCCTGGCCAACGAGCCGGACCTGCTGATTGCCGACGAGCCGACTACGGCATTGGACGTGACCGTGCAGCAGAAGATCATGGAGCTTTTGCGCTCGCTGCAGGCGCGCCTGGGCATGTCGCTGCTACTGATCAGCCACGACCTCAACCTGGTGCGGCGCGTGGCCCAGCGGGTGTGCGTGATGCGCGGTGGCGAGATCGTCGAGGAGGCTGACTGCGAGACGCTGTTCGAGCGCCCTGCCCATCCCTACAGCCGCCAGTTGATCGACGCCGAGCCCGACGGCCGGCCGGTGCCGGTGATGTTCGACCAGTACCTGCTGGAAGTGGACGACGTGCGCGTGTGGTTCCCGCTGCCCAAGCCGCTGTTCAGCCGCCAGCGCGACTACATCAAGGCGGTGGACGGGGTGAGTTTCAAGCTGCTCAAGGGCAAGACCCTGGGCATTGTCGGCGAGTCGGGCTCGGGCAAGTCCACCCTGGGCCAGGCGATTCTACGGCTGGTGGAATGCCAGGGCAGCATCCGCCTGGGCAACAAGGAACTGACCCTGCACAGCCAGCGCCTGATGCGGCCATTGCGGCGGCAGATGCAGATCGTCTTCCAGGACCCGTTCGCCAGCCTCAGCCCGCGCATGTCGGTGCAGCAGATCATCGCCGAAGGCCTGGAGACCCATGGCATCGGCACGCCGGCCGAGCAGGAGGCGGCGGTGATCCGCGTGCTGGAGGAAGTGGGCCTGGACCCGGCCACCCGCCACCGCTACCCGCACGAATTCTCCGGCGGCCAGCGCCAGCGCATCGCCATCGCCCGCGCCCTGGTGCTTGAACCTGCGCTGATCCTGCTGGACGAACCCACCTCGGCGCTCGACCGCACCGTGCAGAAACAGATCATCGAACTGCTGCGCAGCCTGCAGCTGCGCCATGGCCTGACCTACCTGTTCATCAGCCACGACCTGGCGGTGGTGCAGGCCCTGGCCCATGACCTGATGGTGATCCGCCACGGCCGCGTGGTAGAGCAAGGCCCGGCCCGACGCGTATTCGCCGACCCGCGGCACGCCTACACCCAGGAGCTGCTGAAGGCCTCCAGCCTTCACAAACGCACACCGCAAATCGCGTAGCCGCGGCCGCAGGCCGCGTCATGGACGCTGCGGTGTGCCTGATGCACCGCATAAAGCAAACGCAGCCTGGCGGCAGCTGCTATGCGAACGTGGATACCCCATGGACCGCGTCGCCTGCATCGCGGCCAAGGCCGGCTCCTACCACGAATAGTGTAGGAGCCGACTTTAGTCGCGATGTAGGCGACGCCATTTCAAGACAGTTGCTGCTACGCGAGTGCGTGTACCACCCGGCCGCGTCATGGACGCTGCGGTGTGCCTGATGCACCGCATAAAGCAGACGCCGCCTGGCGGCAGCTGCTACGCCGAATGCCTTTAAAACCGCGTCAGGCCTTTACGTAGACCCAGGCCGTCAGGCCCGAGGCCAGGGGCACGGCGACGCGCTTGTAGTCGGACACCTCGTAGGCGTCGGCAGCCGCCAGTTCGGCATCGCTGATCTGGAAGACCATGCCCGCCACGCTGTCGCCCGGCGCGGTGCTGGGGCTGACAATGGGGTGGTGGGTCTGGCCGCTGGTGGCCAGCACGGCCGGGTCGGTGATTTCCACCCAGTCCTGGCGGTAGCCTTGCATGTGATCGGCCTGGCCGCTCAACTCGCGGCCGAAGTTGGCCAGTTGCACGGACTTGTCCTGCAGGGTGCCGTAGGAGAACAACAAAACAGGGTGATCAGCAGAAGGGGTCACGAGGCTCGTATCCTTTGACGAGGGAAAGGAGCGCCATTTTACCCCACCGGCAGCAGGTCAAAAAAATGAAAAAGGCCGCCCCTTTTCGGGGGCGGCCTTCGGTTTTGCAGGCTTGACGCCTTACAGCTTGTCGCCCTGCAGCACCAGCGGCGGGTTAGGCAGCCCCTGGTCCTTGCGTAGCTTGGCCACCTGCTTGGCGTCGACGGTCGCCGCCGCCGGGTTGCCGAACTGGGTGAAGACGTAGTTGGTGACCTGGGCCACCTGCTCGTCCGTCAGGTCTTCGGCGAAGGATGGCATCAGGATCTCGCCCTTCTCCATCTTGCGGTTCACCGAACCCAGGATCACCGAAACCACGTTCTTGGCGTCCGCCGCACCGGTGGTGGTGTGGTTGAACAACGCCGGGTAGGCGCCGAAGCCGCTGCCCGCGCCCTGGCCCTTGGCGCCGTGGCAGGTGGCGCAGTTGCCCATGAACAACGCACGGGCCGGGTCCTGGGCGAGGATCGCCGGGCTCTGGCCGCGCAGGTCGACGTAGCCCTCGCTCGGCTTGCCGAAGCTGGACCGCGAACCTGGCTGCTTGTCATCGGCAATGGCCGGCACCGACTGCAGGTAGGTGGCGATGGCCGTCAGGTCAGTGTCAGGCAGGTACTGCAGGCTGTGCTCGATGGCCTCGGCCATGGGCCCGGAAGCGGTGGCACGACCGTCAACGTGGCCGGTCTTGAGGTAGGTGACCAGCTCGGCCTGGGTCCAGTTGCCGATGCCGGCGACCTTGTCCGGGGTAATGTTATAGGCCACGAAGCTGCCCAGGTCGCCACCGGCGAACGGCTTCTTGGTGTCCATGCCCATGGTCAGGTTGCGCGGCGTGTGGCAGGTGCCGCAGTGCGCCAGGGCTTCCACCAGGTAACGGCCCTGGTTCCACTGGGCAGTCTGGCTCGGGTCAGGCTTGAGCTCGCCGGCCTTGAAGTTGAAGAACTTCCAGAACGTCATGCCCCAGCGCTGGTTGAACGGGAACGGCAGGTCGGTCTTGGGCGACGCCTCGGCCACCGGCGGCAGCGACATCAGGTAGGCCTTGATGGCCAGCACGTCGTCGCGCGACATCTTGGTGAACGAGTCGTAGGGCATGGCCGGGTACAGCTGTTCGCCGTCCTTGCCCACGCCGTCACGCACCGCGGCGACGAACTGGTCATCAGTCCAGTTGCCGATGCCGTGCTCCTTGTCCGAGGAGATGTTGGTGCCGTAGATCACGCCGAACGGCGTGCCCACCGGGTAGCCGCCGCCGAACGCCTTGCCCTTGGGCGCGGTGTGGCAGGCGGTGCAGTCGGCGGCGTGGGCCAGGTATTCGCCACGGCTGATCAGCGCCGCGTCGGGGGATTGTTCGGCGGCCTGGGCACCCAGGCTGGCCACCAGCGGCAGTACCGCCATGAGGAATTTTTTCATCGATAGCTCCCGGTTCATGCCAAGCTCTTGAGCACGGTGTCGGCCATGCGCAGCGCCAGCGCGGTGCCGGTCAGGGTCGAGTTGACGATGGCGGCGGTCGGCATCACGCCGGTGCCGGCCATGAACAGGTTCTCGTGCTCGTGGCTGCGCAGGTCGCGGTCCACCACCGACGTAGCCGGGTCTGCGCCCATGCTCAGGGTGCCGGTGATGTGCTGGTTGTTGTCGTACACGCCACGCTTGCTGAACACCACTTCGGTACCGCCCATGGCGCTGGCGATTTCCTTGTAGACGTCGATGGAGTGGTCGTAGCCCTTGTGCACGTATTCCGGGAACTTGTAGTGCACCTCGATGCGCGGCAGGCCCCAGGCGTCCTTCTCGGTCTTGCTGAGCATGACGCGGTTGTCGCGGTCGGGCAGGATTTCCATCATGCCTTTCAGCAGCACGTAGTGGTCGGCCTGGTACTTGAGCTTCTCGTTCAGCGCCTTGCCGTAGTAGCCCTGCTTGATCAGGCGCTCGGTGAGCATGCGCGTCGGGTTGGTGTTGGCAAGGTCGATACGCAGGCCCGAACGGTCGGCGCGGAAGGCGCCGTCGCGGATGTTGTTGATGCTGCTCGGGCGCATCGGGCCACGGCCGAAGTAGATCGGCTCGTCGGCCAGGAACTCTACGGAAGAACCTGGGTGGTCCATCAGGTGGCGGCCGACCATGTCGTTGCTGTTGGCCACGCCGTTGGGCAGGCGGTCGCTGGTGGACATCAGCAGCAGCTTGCTGCTTTCGATGGCGTTGGCGGTCAGCACGAAGCGCTTGCCGGTGACGCGGTGGCTGGCCTTGTTGGCGTCCAGGTAGTGGACGGCGACGATGCGGCCCTTGTCATCGGCCTCGATGCGGTAGACCACGGCGTTGGCGACGATGCGCACGCCGGCGTCCAGGGCTTTGCGCGCGGCGATGCCGCCGTGGTACTGGGCGTCGATCGGGCACACCGGCATGCAGTTGTTGTTGCCGCAGCAGGCCGGGCGGCCGTCGAACGGCACGCTGTTGCGCGCCTGCGGGCCGATGCCCACTTCGTAGCCCAGGCCCTTGAGGCGCTGCTTCATGCGCTCGAAGCCGTACGGCAGCGGAATGCCCGGCAGCGGGTACGGCTGCGAGCGTGGCGAGCCCAGGTCGCTGTCACCGGACACGCCCATCTGGAACTCGGCGTCGCAGTAGTAGGGTTCCAGCTCGTCGTAGCTCAGCGGCCAGTCCACGCCCACGCCGTACAGCGATTGCAGCTTCATGTCGTTGGGCAGGATGCGGAACGCCTGCCCCGCCCAGTGCCAGGTGGTGCCACCCACGCCACGCAGGTACGAGGCCAGGTACGGGTCCGGGCCTTTCTGGATCAGGTAGCCGTTGTCCACCGGCTGGAACTTGGGCTGCGGCGCCCAGGGTTTCGGCGGGTAGGGTTCGGTGAAGTCGCCCTTGAGCGGGCTGTTGCGGAACAGCTCCACGGCCTCGTCACGCTTGATCTCGGGACCCGACTCCAGCATCAGCACCGAAGCACCGGCCTTGGCCATTTTCAGCGCCGACAGGGAACCGGCGATGCCGGCACCAATGACGACTACATCTGCACTGAGGGAATCAGACATGGGCCACGCTCTCGGACTGGGGGGGTTGAATCCAGAAATTCGGTTCGCCGGCGCAGTAGCTCGGCGGGGTGAAGGAGGTGCTCAGCAGCTGGTAGCTGACGATGGTTTCGAAGCCGACGCACACGGGGTTCATCTTGCTGCCCACCACACCCAGGTACCAACCGCCCAGCAGGGCCTGGTACAGCGCGGCCACCGGGGCCGGCTGCGTTGCCAGCTGCGCCTGGAAGGCATCCGGGGCCAGGCCCTGGTGCGCGTCCAGCAGGCCGTTGAGGCTGGCCATGTTGGCGGCCAGCTGCGGGTCGGCGTGCTTGAGCCAGTCATGCAGGCGCTGGCCCAGTTGCAGGTCGGGCTTGTCGATGCCGGTCAGGCGCATGGACAAGGCGAGGAAGTCTGCGGGCAAGGTCAGGTTGTTGACCAGCGGGGCGCTGGCGAACGCGTTGGAAACCAGCAAGGTCTTGCCCAGGGCACCCGCAGCCAGGAGGCTGGTGGCGCCGAAGACCAGATGGCGTCGGCTTAGATTTATCATGGTTGATCGTCCGATGTGATCACATCCCCGATAGCCAGGCTCCGGGGCTTTTAATGGTGTGCACAGTGGGGCGCCGCGACGGGCATGAGCCTGTCGCGGGACCGGTTGCAACGGTTACAGCAAGGGGTGTTACTTGAGGGCTTGCGCCGCGGTCTCGCTGGCCTGGTTGTCCAGGGCCTGCACCGGGGTGCTGACGCCGACGGCGCCGACCACTTCACCGTTGAGGGTCAGCGGGTAGCCGCCACCCAGGGCCACGGCGTGAGGGATTTCGAGCACGGTGGACTCGCCTTTCTGCAGGCGTTCCATGAATTTCACCGACGGCGCGCGGTACAGCGCCGAGGTGCGGGCCTTGCCGATGGAGGCATCGACGCAGCCCAGCGGCGCGCCGTCCAGGCGTTCAAAGGCCAGCAGGGTGCCGGAGACGTCCACCACCGCTACGCAACCAAAGCTTTTCTGCGCGGCGAGGCTGGCCTTGACGCTGCTGATGACCTGCAGGGCCTGGGCGTTATCCAGTTGCTGGTGGGTCGCGGCGAAGGCGCTGGAGGATGCCAAAGCCAGAATGCTGGCACCGAAGAAAAAAGACAGGGTTTTCATGAAGTTGCCATTCCTATGAGCAGTAACCAATTTTAACCAACTGGTTAGTCCACTAACCATCCGCATTTGCGCAAATGATCGTTACAAAAAAGCGAACAATTGCCGCATTGACATTTCACGCAAGGCCCTGGCATGGCGTGCACGACCGCGTTGATGCGTCCAAAATCCCGTAGCCGCTGCCGCAGGCTGCGCTGGCCCTGGTGGTCACCGAAGATCTCCAGCGAGGCACAGGGCCAGCGCCGCCGGCGGCACCGGGGCCGGTGGGATATGGGACGCAATTTGCGTAAACTAGGTGCCCCGATTTCACAGGCACCCTCGATGAGCAACGAACTACTGGTCGAAGACCTGCAACCTGGCACCGGCAAGGCCGTGGTCAAGGGCGCGCTGATCACCACCCATTACCGCGGCACGCTGGCGGACGGCACCGAGTTCGACTCGTCCTGGTCGCGCGGCAAGCCCTTCCAGTGCGTGATCGGCACCGGCCGCGTGATCAAGGGCTGGGACCAGGGCCTGATGGGCATGCAGGTAGGCGGCAAGCGCAAGCTGTTCGTGCCCGCGCACCTGGCCTACGGCGAGCGCAGCATGGGCGCGCATATCAAGCCGGGCAGCGACCTGTATTTCGAGATCGAGCTGCTGGAAGTGCTGACTCGCGACGATTGAGCCTGCAACCGCTAAAACGCCTTGACCTGCCAGCGGCGATGGTTATAAAGGTCAGGTCATTTTCGACATGAAGCCCTCTGAACAATAAGGCACCTATGGATACCGGAACACGACTGAAGTTGGTGCGCGAACGGTTTCAACTGTCCCAACGCGAACTGGCGCGCCGCAGCGGCGTGACCAACTCGACCATTTCCAACATCGAGCAGAACCGCGTCAGCCCCTCGGTCAGCTCGCTGAAGAAGCTGCTGCAAAGCATTCCCATGAGCCTGGCCGACTTCTTCACCTTCGACGAGCCGCCCAAGCAGGAGCGCTATGTGTTCCGCTCCGACGAACAGCCGGACCTGGGCCGCGAAGGCCTGCGCCTGCTGCTGGTGGGCGCCACCCTGCCCGGCCGTGACATGCGCATGCTGCGCGAGCTGTACGCCCCCGGCGCGCACTCGGGCGACGAGTTCATCGTGCACAACGAAGGCGAGGAATGTGGCGTGGTCACCCGCGGCACCATCGAGCTGACCATCGACGGCCAGACCAGCATCCTCAATGCCGGCGACGGCTACTACATCCCCACCACCCTGCCCCACCGGTTCCGCAACATCGGCCAGGACGAGGCGGAAGTGATCAGCGCCAACACGCCTGCAAACTTCTAAACGAGCAAGACTCGGAGTGTTTCGCCGGCCCCCGCAGGGCTAAGCTGGGGCCACGTTCAACTGCCAGGCCACGCCCATGAGACCCACCACCCACGATGCCCACGCCGCCCTGGTCACCCGTGCCTGCGCGGTGCTGGACGCCGCCGCCAGCCCGCCGTCGCTGGCGCAGCTGGCGGCCGAGGTGGGGCTGAGCCCCTACCACCTTCATCGGCTATTCAAGCGCTTCACCGGCCTGACGCCCAAGGCCTACGCCGACGCACGCCGCGCCCAGCGCGTGCGCGAGCAGCTCAAGCCCGGCGGCACGGTGACCGAGGCGGTGTACGAGGCCGGCTTCAATTCCAACAGCCGCTTCTACGAGTCCAGCAACCAGCGCCTGGGCATGAAACCGGTGCAGTTCCGCAACGGCGGCGCCCGCGCCACCCTGCGCTTCGCCCTGGGCCGCTGTTCGCTGGGCGATATTCTGGTGGCAGCCAGCGAGCGCGGCGTCTGCGCCATCCTGCTGGGCGACGACCCCGAGCAACTGCTGCAAGAGCTGCAGGACAGCTTTCGCAACGCCGAGTTGATTGGCGCCGATGCCGAGTTCGAGCAATGGGTGGCCCAGGTGGTGGGCTTCGTCGAGGCGCCCGGCATTGGCCTGGACCTGCCGCTGGACGTGCGTGGCACGGCGTTCCAGGAGCGGGTGTGGCAAGCGCTGCGGGCGATACCGGTGGGCAGCACCGCCAGTTACGCCGAGGTGGCACGGCAGATCGGCGCACCCACGGCCACCCGTGCGGTGGCCCAGGCCTGCGGCGCCAACCGCCTGGCCGTGGCCATTCCCTGCCACCGGGTGGTGCGTAGCGACGGCGCGCTGTCGGGCTACCGCTGGGGTGTGGAGCGCAAGCGCCAGCTCCTTGCGCGCGAGGCGCGCTGATCAGCCCTGTTCGGCCTGCAGCACGCGGCGCACCATCGCGGTCAGCGCGTCGGGGCCATAAGGCTTGCGCAGCAGGTGCTGGTGCGGCGCCAGCTCATAATTGCGCGAGATGATGTCGCGGGTGTGGCCCGAGGCGAACAGCACCGGCAACGGTGGCGTGCGTGCCTGGGCCCAGGTGGCCAGGTCGGCGCTCTTGACCTGGCCGGGCATGACCACGTCGGTGAAGATCAGGTCCACCCGCAGGCCGTCGAGCAGGAAGCGCATGGCCACGTCGCCGTTTTCCGCGGTGATCACCCGGTAGCCTGCCTGCTCCAGTAGCTCGGCGGCGGTGGCGCGCACCTGCTCGTCGTCCTCGACCACGAGGATGGTCTCCTCGCCATCGATCATGACCGCCGCCCCCGGCACTTCCTCGACGCTCTCGGCCGCGTGGCTGCGCGGGAAGTACATCTGCACCGTGGTGCACTGGCCTTCAACGCTGCAGATTTCCACGTGCCCGGCGCTCTGGCGGACAAAGCCGAACACCATGCTCAGGCCCAGCCCGGTGCCGTGGCCATCGGGCTTGGTGGTGAAGAACGGCTCGAAGGCCTGGGCCAGGGTGGCCGGCGCCATGCCCACGCCGTCATCACTGACCGACAGCCGCACGTAGTCGCCGGGGCTCAGCTCCTTGCCGGTGCAGAACTCATGGCCCAGCACCACGTTGTCGGCTCTGATCACCAGCTCGCCCTCGCCGCCCATGGCGTCGCGGGCGTTGAGGGCCAGGTTGAGCACGGCGTTTTCCAGCTGGTTGCGGTCGACGTGAATGCTCCACGGTTGCTCGGGCGTGTGCATGCGCACCTGGACGGTTTCACCCATGGCGCGCAGCAGCAATTCGCCCAGGCCGTCGTACAGCCGGCGCAGGTTATAGACGCCTGGGGACAGCGGCTGGCGACGGGCGAAGGCCAGCAGCTGCGCCGACAGCTTGGCACCGCGCTCCACTGCGGCCAGGGCGGCGGCCACCCGGCGCTGGATCGGCGCGTTGTCCTGCTGCTGGCGGCCGAGCAGGTGCAGGTTGCCGGCGATCACCTGCAGCACGTTGTTGAAGTCATGGGCCACCCCACCGGTGAGGCCGCCCAAGGCTTCGAGCTTTTGGGACTGGCGCAGCTTTTCCTCGGCCTCGGAGCGGGCGCGCACCTCCTGCTCCACCCGCTGTTCGAGGTTGCGCGTAAGCTGCAGCAGGGAGTCTTCGGCGATCTTGCGCTCGTGAATGTCGATCAGCACCCCCGGGAACCGCGAAGGCGCCCCCTGGGCGTCGTAGTCACAGCGGCCGCTGGCCTGCACCCAGCGATAACTGCCATCGGCACGCCGCAAGCGGTATTCGGCGTTGTAGCCCGAGTGCTGCTGGATAGCGGCGTCGATGGCCGCCTGCACGCGTTGGCGGTCATCGTCGTGGATGGCCGCCAGCGCCTGCTCGGCGGGCAAGTGCTCCAGCGGCGTGCCCGGTGGGTAGAGGAAGGTACGCGCAAAACGCTCGTCACCCGAGAGCTGTCCGCCCTTGATGTCCCACACGAACGAACCCAGCACCGCGCCGGTGTTGAGGGCCATCTGCAGGCGTTCGCTGGTGGCCCGGTGCGCGCGCTCGGCGGCTTCACGGGCGCGCTCGGAGAGCACGTGGGCGGTGGTTTCCACGACGATGGCCATGACCCCGGCGGGGCTGCCGTCGTCGCCCGGCACCGGGCTGTAGTAGAGGTCCATCCATACATCTTCGGGCACGCCGTTGCGCAGCAGCACCAGCTCCTTGCTGTGGTAGCTCAGGGTGCCACCGGCCAGACAGGTGTCGACCACGTTGCGGTTGAAATCGGCGACCTCCGGCCAGCCCATTTCCACGGGCGAGCCCAGCAGGTACGGGTGGCGGCCACCGGCGAACAGCGAATAGGCGTCGTTGTAGATCATGTAGCCGGGGCGGCCCCAGAGCATCACCAGCGGCACTGGCGACGCCAGCAGAAACTGCGTGGCCATGCGCAGGGCGGGCGACCAGAGGTCGAATGGGCCGAGTTCGGTCAGCGACCAGTCGAAGCCGCGAATACGCGCAGCCATTTCACCACGCCAGCCTTCGCAGCCGTGGTCTTTGGAAAGGAATTGCATCGCGGGGCTCGGACTCCGTGGGCGGGGTTGCGCCCTACGAGTCTAACGCTGGGGAGAGGGAAAGCACATAGGCGGCGCGACGCTCCCGTAGCCGCTGCCGAAGGCTGCGCTGGCCCGCGTGCACCCTGGAGATCTTCGGTGCATGGGAAGGCCAGCGCAGCCTGGCGGCAGCGGCTACGGGTTGCGTGGCGTGGCTGGCATCAGTGGCCGGTGACGTCGCCGTTGCGGCTGGTCTCGAACAGGAACCAGGTGCGCTGTTCGGTTTCGTCGATCCAATTCTCGATCAGGCTGGCGGTGGCGATGTCGTTGTACTTGTCGCACAGTTCGTGGACTTCGCGCATGTAGGCGGCCAGGCCCTTGTTGTCACCCTGCAGCTCGGCCAGCATGTCCAGCGGCTGGACGAATTCGGCGTCGTTGTCGAGCACCGATTTCAGGCGCGCGATGTGGCCGATGGAGCGCAGCGAGTTGCCACCGATTTTACGGGTGCGCTCGGCGATGGCGTCGACCATGGCGAAAATCTCGGTGGCATGGTCGTCCAGCAGCAGGTGGTAGTCGCGGAAGTGCGGGCCGCTGACGTGCCAGTGGAAGTTCTTGGTCTTCAGGTACAGCGCGAACACGTCGGCCAGCAGGCGGTTCAGCGCGCCGCTGAGGTCACGGGTGGCGTCGCTGCCCAGGTCGGTGGGAGTGGCCAGCGCGCGGGCGCGGGTCTTCAGGGCGGCAGGCTTGTCGAGTGCAGCCTTGGCAGCGGCAGGCGCTTTTGCCGAGGCAGGCTTGGCGGCGGGCTTTTTCGCCACTGCAGGTTTCTTCGCGGCGGCGGGCTTCTTGGTCGGGGTAGCCATTGCGGTAGTTCTCCTTCGGTCTTGGAGCGGAAGATTCATGCAGCGGCCGAATGTCTCGACGACGCGCTGATCCCCCAGCCTAACAGGTCGCTTTCCAGCAACTCAATCTGATCATTACCTTGGGCTTTGGTTTCGTCATTTCAAGAGGTGTTCGCGGCAGATCGCCTCGACCTGCCAATCTTCATTCATCGGTGAAACGTTTCATGGCACTTAAGCGGGACTATGCTGTTCCAAGCTTTTTTCCCCCACCAAGGTGAGTGTCATGATCAAGACATACAGCTACGCCGCCCAGAGCGCCAGCGACGCCCTCAAGCCCTACCGGTTCGAACGCCGCTCCCCCGGCGCCGACGATGTGCAGATCGACATTCTCTACTGTGGCGTGTGCCACTCCGACCTGCACACGGTGCGCAACGAGTGGCACAACACCCTGTACCCGTCGGTGCCGGGCCACGAGATCGTCGGCAAGGTCACGGCGGTGGGCGCCAACGTGAAGCACTTCAAGGTCGGCGACCTGGCCGGCGTCGGCTGCATGGTCGACAGCTGCCAGCACTGCGGGTCCTGCGCCGAAGGCGAGGAGCAGTACTGCGAGAACGGCTTCACCGGCACCTACAACGGCCCGGTGTTCGGCGGCGAGAACACCTTCGGCGGCTACTCCGACACCATCGTGGTGAAGGAGAAATTCGTCTTGCGCATCCCCCACAAGGACAACCTGGCGGCCGTGGCGCCGCTGCTGTGCGCGGGCATCACCACCTACTCGCCGCTGAGCCACTGGAAGGTCGGCCCGGGCAAGAAGGTGGGCGTGGTGGGCCTGGGCGGCCTGGGCCACATGGCGGTGAAAATCGCCCACGCCATGGGTGCCCACGTGGTGCTGTTCACCACCTCGCCCAGCAAGCGCGAGGACGGCCTGCGCCTGGGCGCCGACGAGGTCATCGTGTCGAAGAACGAAGCCGAGATGGCCACCCAGGCCAACCAGCTGGACTTCATCCTCAACACCGTGGCCGCGCCGCACAACCTCGACCCGTTCCTGGCGTTGCTCAAGCGCGACGGCACCATGACCCTGGTGGGCGCGCCGGACTCGCCGCACCCCTCGCCTACCGTGTTCAACCTGATCTTCAAGCGCCGCAGCCTGGCCGGTTCGTTGATTGGTGGCATCCAGGAAACCCAGGAGATGCTCGACTTCTGCGCCAAGCACAACATCGTCTCGGACATCGAGATGATCGCCATGAAGGACATCAACCAGGCCTACGAGCGCATGCTCAAGGGCGACGTGAAATACCGCTTCGTGATCGACATGGCCACCCTGAAACAGGAAAACGCCGCCTGACCCCGTAGCAGCGGCCCCAGGCCACGTCCCGGGAATACGCGGTGTTTTCGGACGCGGCCTGTGGCCGCTGCTACGGTTTAGAGCATGTTGCCTTTTACTGGGGCGCCGATGGCCATGAAATGACCGCCCGCCACGTGGTGCAGCGTGCGCAATTGATCATGCCCTTCGAAATGCCAATGCCCTTCGCTGAACACCCGCGCGTCCGCCTGGGCGCTGATGACTTCGCCCAGGAACAGGTCGTAGGCGCCCTGGTTGTGCGGTTCGGGCAGCAGGCGGCACTCCAGCCAGGCCACGCAGCCTTCCAGCAACGGCGCGTCCAGCTGTTCGCCGGCGAAGGTCTGCAGGCCGTAGGTGGCAAACTTGTCCAGGGTCTGCCCGGCGGTGTTGCCTACGGTCTGGACGATGTCGGCCTGGGCCACGCAGGGCACCTGCAGCACGAAGGTGCCGCTGGCCTCCAGCAATTGCCGGGTCCAGGTGGACTTGTCCAGCACCACCGCCACTTTTGGCGGCTCGAAGTCCAGGGGCATGGCCCAGGCGGCGGCCATGATGTTGCGCTGGCCCTGGTGGGCGGCGCTGACCAGTACGGTGGGGCCGTGGTTGAGCAGGCGGTAGGCCTTGTCCAGCGGCACGGGCAGGCGGTGGTGGGCGGTCATGGCATGGGCTCCGGCAAAAGCACGCAGTGTACCAAGTTGCCGCCCGCAGGCGTCAGGCCGGGATTGGCGTGGGTAGCGGCCGGCCGGCGAAATGCGCCGCCAGGTTGGCCAGGGTGAGGTCGGCCATGGCCTGGCGCGTGGCCCAGGTGGCGCTGGCCATGTGCGGGGTCAGCAGCACGTTGTCCAGGCCCAGCAACCCTGGGTGCGGGCGCGGTTCATCCTCGAACACGTCCAGCGCCGCGCCCGCCAGTTGTTGGGTAGCCAGGGCCTGGAACAGCGCCGCCTCGTCCACCACGCTGCCGCGGCCGACGTTGATCAGGTAACCCTCGGGCCCCAGCGCCTGCAACACCTGGGCGTCGACCAGGTGGAAGGTCTGGGCGCCACCGCCCACCGCCACCACCAGGAAGTCCACCGCCGCGGCCAGGCTCTGCGCATCGGGATAGAAGCGGTAATCCACCGGCTGGCGATTACGCCCGCAGTAGGCGATGTGCATGCCAAAGCCCTCGGCACGACGGGCAATGGCCTGGCCAATGCGGCCCAGGCCGATGATGCCCAGGCGCGCGCCGCTGACCTTGCGGGTCCAGGCGATGGGGCCGTCGGCCCAGCGGCCCTGGCGCACGAAACGGTCGGCCGGGCCGGTGCCACGGGCGATGCCCAGCAGCAGCGCCATGGCGAAGTCGGCGACGTCGTCGGTGAGCACGTCGGGCGTGTGGGTCACGGCGATACCGCGCTCGCGTGCCGCCGCCACGTCGACGCCGTCGTAGCCCACGCCAAACACCACGATGACCTCCAGCGCCGGCAGGCGCTCAATGAGCGCGCGGCTGACCCGCGACTCGCCGTTGGCCACCAGCGCGCGAATGTGCGCGGCGCCCTGCCCCAACTGGCTGCCCTGCTCGTCGCCCTCTAGCACGGCGAAATCGGCCAGCAGGCGTTCGGTGAGCTTTTCCGGCAGGCGGGCGATCTTAAGCACGTTTGCGTTCATTGACGGTTCCTTGCAGGTGAGCCTGGCCACGGGCGCGCTCGGCGCCCAGGTAAAGCCCCAGCACGCCGCCGGCCAGCAAGGCGCAGGCGACCAGCAACAGGGCGTAGTCATAGGTGTGGGTGACGTCCTTGATCCAGCCCATCACCGGCGGCAGGCCCAGGCCGGCCAGGTTGGCGATGGAGTTGATCAGGGCGATGGACACGGCCGCGGCCGGGCCCGACAGGTATTCGGTGGTGGTGGCCCAGAACACCGGCGTAGCCGCCCAGTTCAGCGCCACGGCCACCACCAGCAGGCAGTAGGCCAGGCCATGGTTGCCGCAGAACACCGCCACGCCCAGCACAATGCCAGCCGCCAGCAGCGGGCCGCCCAGGTGCAGGGCGCGCTCGCCGTGCCGGTCGGAATGCCGGCCGTTGGCGTACATGAACACGCAGGCCAGCAGGAACGGCAGCGCCGACATCAGGCTGACCACGAACGAGCCCTGCCCCGACACCGACTGCACGATCAGCGGCAGGAACAGGGTGATGCCGATGGTGCCGAACGCCTGCAGCAGCCAGAACAGGCTCAGCAGCCACACCACCGGGCTGCGGAACGCCTTGTGCCAGGCGTCGTTATGGGAGATCAGCGTGGTGCTCTGCTCGGCGGCGATGGTGCTGGCCAGCCAGGTCTTCTGCCGTGCGTCCAGCCAGTGGGTGGTCTGCGGCGAGTCCGGCAGGTAGCGCAGCACCACCACGCCCAGCACCGCGGCGGGAATACCTTCGAGCAGGAACAGCCAGCGCCAGCCGCTCACCGAGGCCATGCCGTCCAGGTGCAGGAACGCGCCGGACAGCGGCAGGCCGATCACCGAGGCCAACGCCGCGCCAATGTAGAAGAACGACATGGCCTTGGCGCGGTCGCTGCGCGGGTACCACTGCGACAGGTAATAGATGATGCCCGGCGTGAAGCCAGCCTCGGCGGCGCCCAGCAACAGGCGCATCACGTACAGCTGATTGGCGGTCTGCACCAGGCTCATGCCGGCGGCGACGATGCCCCAGGTGATCATGATGCGGGCGATCCAGCGCCGCGCGCCGACCTTGGTGAGGATCAGGCTGCTGGGCACTTCCAGCAGGATGTAGGTGAGAAAGAACAGCCCCACGCCCAGCCCATACATCGCCGCCGACAGGCCCAGGTCGGCGTTCATCTGCAGCGCCGCCACCGAGATGTTCGACTTGTCGATGTACGCCACCATGTACAGCAGCATCAGGAAGGGGATCAGCTTGAGATTGAGCTTGGCCAGGGTGCTGGCGTGCAAGCCGTCGTTCAGCGTGGGCTGGGTCATAACGGGTCTCTCTATTGTTGTCGTTATGGAGGTGCAATGAGCGAGACCATAAACCAGCACAGAGCCAGATTCAATATATGAATTATCATCCCCATATATGGGATAAAAACTGAAACGTTACAGTCCCGCAGACAGCCACGTAGCAGCTGCCGCAGGCTGCGTCCTACATTCTCAAGCCAGGAAATGCCACAACAGCAACGTCCCCACCAACCCCACCACCGAGACAATGGTCTGCAACACCGACCACACCCAGATGGTCTGCTTCAGCTGCAGCCCGAAGTACTCGCGCACCATCCAGAAGCCCGCATCGTTCACATGGCAGAAGAACACCGAGCCAGCCCCGATGGCCAGGGCCACCAGCGAACTCTGGGTCGCGGCCAGCCCGGCCATCATCGGCGCCAGGATACCCGCGGTGGTGGTGGTGGCGACGGTGGCGGAGCCGGTGGCCTGGCGCAGGGCCACGGCGATCAGCCACGCCAGCAGCAGGTAAGGCAGGTGCGCGCCCTCGGCGGCCTTGCTGATGGTCTGGCTGACGCCGGCGTCCAGCAGAGTCTGCTTGAGGCCGCCGCCGGCACCGATGGTCAACAGCAGCACGGCGATCGGCGCCAGCGCCTTGCGCAGGGTGTTGCCGACCTGCTCGCGCGGCAGGCCGTTGGCCCAGCCCAGGCACACCACGGCGGCCAGCACGGCGATGCCCAGGGCGATCAGCGGCTCGCCAAGGAACTTCAGGGTCAGCGCCAGGGTGGTCTCGGGGGCCAGGGCCACCTTGGCCAGGGTGCTGCCGAGCATCAGCAACACCGGCAGCAGGATGATCAACAGCGAAATGCCGAAGCCGGGCTGGCGCTGGGCCTGGGGCTTGGCGCTGAACAGCGCGCCCAGCTCGGCCGGCTCCTGCACGTCCATGCGCCGCGACAGCCAGTTGCCGTACAGCGGGCCGGCGAGGATCACCGCCGGCAAGGCGATGCTGAAGCCCAGCAGCATGGTCAGGCCCAGGTCAGCGTGCAACGCGCTGACCGCGATCAGCGGCCCCGGGTGCGGGGGCATCAGCGCATGCAGGGTGGTCATGCCGGCCAGCGCCGGGATGGCGATTTTCAGCAGCGGCTGGTTGGACTGGCGAGCCATGACGAAGATGATCGGCACCATCATCACCAGGCCCACTTCGAAGAACAGCGGCAGGCCGATCACCAGCGCCACCAGGGCCATCACCCACGGCAGGCTGCGGCCCTTGCCCAGCCCCAGCAGGGTGCTGGCGATGCGGTCGGCGGCGCCGGACTCGGCCATCAACGCGCCAAGCATCGAGCCCAGCGCAATGATGATGCCCGCCTCGCCCAGAATGCCGCCAGCGCCCTTGCTGAACGCCTTCGCCACCTCCTCCGGCCCCAGCCCGGCACCGACGCCGGCAATGAAGGTGCCGACCAGAATGGACAGGAAAGGCGGTAACTTGGTGGCGCTGATCAACACGATGATGGTGGCGATGGCCACCGCGCAGCAGACGATGAGGCGGGTGTCGTGGGCAAGCCAGGCGAGGTTGTTCGGGTCCACCGGGTACTCCTTATTGTTGGCAGATACAACTGCAACATTTGGTTGCAATTTGCCAACAGAATACCCCATTGCACCGTAGCAGCGGCCACCAGGCCGCGTCCTGTCACACCGTAGCCGCTGCCGAAGGCTGCGCTGGCCCTGTGCCCCACTGGAGATCTCCAGGGTTCACCCCGGCCAGCGCAGCCTGGCGGCAGCGGCTACAAGGTTGAGCCCAGGTAGATGGCGACGGCCACGCACAAGCCCGCGAACCCTACCTGCAACACCCGCGCGGGGATGCGCGGCGACAGCAGCCGCCCTGCCACCATGCCCGCCACGCTGGCAGCAATGAACACCCCGCCCTGCAGCGGGATGCGCACCCCGGCGTGCAGCGCACCGACCACCGCCATGCCCGACACCAGGGCAATCACCATCAGCGAGGTGGCGATGATGCCGTGCACGCGGATGTCGGTCAGCTGCCGGAACGCCGGCACCAGCAGGAAGCCGCCGCCCACGCCGAGCAGCCCGGTGAGGAAGCCGCAGCAGGAGCCCACCAGCGACAGGGTGATGCTGCAGCGCAGGGTCCATTTCAGGCGCCCGGTCTGGTCGTTGAGCATGCAGTTTTTCTGCTCCCAGCCGTGGTCGATGCCCGACCCCGCGCACTTGGCCTCGCGCGCCTGGCTGAACATGCGCCAGGCGACGATCAGCAGCACGCCGCAGAACAGGCCCACCAGCAGGTGATCCGGCAAGCGGTGCGCGACCAGCAGCCCCAACGGCGTAAACAGCGTGCCCAGCGCCGCCATCAACAACGCCGCACGCCAGCGCACGATGCCCTTGCGCAGGCCGTCGATGGCGCCCACCGCTGCTGCAGCGCCCACGGCCAGCAGCGCCACCGGCGCTGCCTGGGTCATGGGCCAGCCCAAGCCAAGCACCAACGCCGGCACCGCGAGAATGCCACCGCCGGCGCCAGTGAGGCCCAGCACGATGCCGATCAAGCCACCCAATACCAGTGCGAGCATGCCCCGCCCTCCTATTCAGCAGCGCTGCAGCGGGTCAGCCATTCGCGGCCCTTGAGCATGCCGTTCCAGTAGAACCACGGCAGGAAGCTGGCCTTCAACCACCAGGCCGAGCGCCGCGCCACGGTGGAGTCCCAGGGGAAGCTGGGCAGCAGCTTGCCGCCGTAGCCGAACTCGGCCAGCACCACCCGGCCCTTCTCCACCGTCAACGGGCAGGAGCCGTAGCCGTCATAGCGCAGCGGCAAGGCGCGGCCGGCACGCAGGGCCAACAGGTTCTCGGCCACCACCACGATCTGCTTGCGCGCCGCGGCGGCGGTCTTGGCGTTGCTGGTGGAACACACGTCGCCCAGGCCGAACACGTTGGCGTAACGCACGTGCTGCAGGGTGCCGGGGTCTACCTCGCACCAGCCGCCCGCGTTGGCCAGGCGGCTTTCACGCACGCAATCGGGCGCCACCTGCGGCGGCACCACGTGCAGCAGGTCAAAAGGCTTGGCCTGGCGAACCAGGGTGCCGTTGGCGTCCTGGCTTTCGAACCAGGCCGTGCGGGACGGGCCATCGACCTTGACCAATTGCGAACCGAACGCCAGCTGCGCCCGGTACTTCTCGATGTACTTCATCAGCGCCGGCACATACGTGGCGACGCCGAACAGTGCCGGGCCGGCGAGGTTGAACTCCACGTCGATGTGCTTGAGCACGCCGCTGCGCCGCCAATGGTCGCACGACAGGTACAGGGCCTTCTGCGGCGCCCCGGCGCACTTGATCGGCATGCCAGGCTGGGTGAACAACGCCTTGCCCTGGCGCAACTGCTGCACCAGTTGCCAGGTGTAGGGCGCCAGGTCGTAACGGTAGTTGGACGTCACCCCGTGCTGGCCCAACGTCTGCTCCAGGCCCTCGATCTGCTCCCAGGCCAGGCGCAGGCCGGGGCACACGACCAGCTGCCGGTAGCCCACGTGACGGCCGTCGGCCAGGGTCACCCGCTGGCCATCGGCATCGATGCCCTGCACCGCCGCCTGCAGCCACTGCACGCCCTTGGGCATCACCTGGGCCATGGGCCGGGCGGTGTTGCCGACGTCGTAGGCGCCGCCGCCCACCAGGGTCCACGCCGGCTGGTAGTAGTGGGTGTCGCTGGGTTCGATGAGGGTAATGGCCAGGCCCGGCTGGCGCTTGAGCAGGCTGGCGGCAAGGCCGATGCCGGCAGCACCGCCGCCGATGATCAGGATGTCCGCGTTGCTGGCGGTCGCACCCTGTTGCTGCGCATTATCGTGCATGGGGTCCACACTTATTGAGGAAGAAGGGACGAACCGAGGCTGGCCAGCACCGTGCCGCAATACAGGCCCGACAGGGTCTTCATGACCTGGATGACTTCATGGCTGGCAAGCCCGTAGTAGATGTACTTGCCCTCGCGGCGGGTGGCCACCAGGCCTTCGTCGCGCAACACGCCCAGCTGCTGGGACAACGTCGGCTGGCGCACGCCGGTGCCGGCTTCCAGCTCGCCGACGTTGCGCTCGCCCTGGGTGAGTTGGCACAGAATCAGCAAGCGGTCTTCGTTGGCCAGCGCTTTCAACAGCGCACAGGCCTTGGAGGCACTGGCGCGCAGGCGCACGACGTCGTCGGTGGTCAGGCAGGTTTCCATGGCGGGGTCGCTCTCGATCACTTTCTGTGATTACATTATGTTTAAATATAGATTATTGAACAATAGAGTGTGGAGCAATTCATGACCCCACGTATCCAGCCCTTCTTCGACAGCGGCTCGTCGACCTTCAGCTATGTGGTGTATGAAGCGCCGGGCAGCGCCTGCGCGGTCATCGACTCGGTGCTGGACTACGACCACAAGGCCGGCCGCACCGGCACCGAACAGGCCGACGCCATCATCGCCTTCGTCCGCGCCCAGGCCCTGCAGGTGCAGTGGCTGCTGGAGACCCACGCCCACGCCGACCACCTGTCTGCCGCGCCCTACCTGCGCGCGCAACTGGGCGGGCGCATCGCCATCGGCGAGGGCATTCGCCAGGTGCAGAAGGTGTTCAAGACAGTGTTCAACCTGGAACCCGGCTTCCGCCTCGACGGCTCGCAGTTCGACCAGTTGCTCACGCCCGACCAGGCCTTCAGCATCGGCAACCTGCCAGTGCGCGCCCTGCACGTGCCCGGCCACACCCCGGCGGACATGGCGTTCCTGATCGGTGAGCACGACCTGTTCGTCGGCGACACCCTGTTCATGCCCGACGTCGGCACCGCCCGTTGCGATTTCCCCGGTGGTGACGCCGAAGAGCTGTACCAGTCCATCCAGACGCTGCTGGCCTTCCCCGCCGACACCCGCCTGCACCTGTGCCACGACTACCCGCCCGAGGGCCGCGAGGCGCAATCGCAGACCACCGTCGCCGCCCAGCGCCAGGGCAACATTCACGTGCGCGACGGCATCGACCAGGCGCAGTTCGTGGCCATGCGCACCGCCCGCGACGCCACACTGCCCATGCCGGTGCTGCTGATGCCGGCGGTGCAGGTGAACATCCGCGCCGGGCAATTGCCGCCCGCCGAGGACAACGGCGTGCGCTACATCAAGATCCCGCTTGACCGGCTGTAACGCAATCGGGCGGAACTTGTAGGGCCCAGGCTTGCCCATTCCTGCATGGCGCCGGTATTTCACCGGCCGGTCTTGCAGGAGTCATGACATGCCTGATGCACACGGCAAGGTTCGCTACGCAGTCGTCGCCGGCGGCTGGATTTCCCAGGGGGCGTTCATGCCCGGCGTCGGCCAGACCGACAACTCGGTGATGACCGCGCTGGTCACCGGCGACCCCATCAAGGCCCGCGACCTGGCGGCCGAGTACCAGCTCAAGAGCTACCACTACGACGAGTTCGCCACGCTGCTGGAAAGCGGCGAAATCGACGCGGTGTACATCGCCACGCCCAACTTCCGCCACCGCGAATTCGCCGTGCCGGCCCTGGAAGCCGGCATCCACGTGCTGCTGGAAAAACCCATGGCCACCAGCGAGGCCGACTGCCTGGCGATCAACGCCGCGGCCGAGCGCAGCAACGCGCTGCTGATGGTCGCCTACCGGCTGCACTGCGAGCCGGCCACGGTGGAGATGATCGGCAAGGTGCGCGCCGGCGCCATCGGCGAGCCGCGGCTGTTCACCTCGACCTTCACCCAGCACACCAAGGAATCCAACCACCGCGCCCACAGCGGCTACTGGGCCGGCCCCGTGGCCGACATGGGCCCCTACCCGCTCAACGCGGTGCGCAACCTGTTTGGCGAGGAACCGCTGGAAGTCTCCGCAGTGGGCATCCACACCCCCGGCCGGCATTTCGACAGCCATGACACCGTCACCGTCACCCTGCGCTTCAGCCAGGAGCGCCTGGCGCAGTTCATCGTCAGCTACAGCCTGCCCGGCAGCCAGCGCTTCCAGTTGCTGGGCAGCGAAGGCGAGATCGAGGCCTCGCCGTGCTTCGGCTTCGGCGAAGGCGTGGCCATCGGCTACCGCCTGATCAAGGACGGCGAACCTCACGAACATGAGCACCCGGTGGTGGACCAGTTCGGCGGCGAGACCCAGTACTTCTCCGACTGCATTCTCAAGGGTGAGCAACCCGAGCCCGACGGCGACGAAGCCTGGCGCGACGTGCGCGTGCTGGCGGCCATCGAAAAAGCCCTGGCCAGCGGTACGCCGCAACGCCTGGAGCCACTGGCGCCGCGCCGCGGCATCCAACCCGGGCAGGCCCGGCAGCTGCCGTTGGCCAAGGTGCCGCCGTACATCAACACCGCCGAACCGAACGACTGAGCCAGGGGGCCGAACGCTTGAGCCGAATCATCACGTCACGCTTGCCGCACGACACCGACGAAGCCCGCGAAGCACAAATGTTCGGCAGCCCCAAAGACCGCCTGGACTTCTACCGCCGCGAGATCCAGTACGAAACGGCGATCCTCTCCAACCGCACCAACGCCTACCTCTCGGCGCAGGCGTTCCTGGTGATCGCCTACGCCTCGTCCATGGCCAACCTCAACCCTGAATGGGGCAAGCTGTTCACCCTGGTGGTGCCGCCGGTGCTGGCGCTGCTGGGGGTGTTGTGCTCGCTCAACGCCTGGCCGGGCATTCGCGCGGCCTACGACATCATCGACCACTGGCACTTCAAGCAAAGCGGCCTGCTGCGCGACACCCCGGCCATGGGCCTGGCCTATGACGACGAGCCGCTGTTCAGCGAAATGGAGTCCAGCCACAAGGGTTACCGCAAGTCGCTGATGTTCTCGATGCGCGCGCCGTGGCTGTTTGCGGTGTTCTGGATAGGCCTGGGGGCGTTCGCCCTGGCGATCCAGCTGGGCTAGATGAAATCGCATCTGTAACAAAGAATTTCGACGCAGCGCCGGGGTCTATCCCTTAACCCCCTTCAGGACCCCACTGCCATGAAATTCGCATTGTTTTCCAACGCCTTGTCCAAGGCCTGCGGCAGCCCGCGGACGTTTATCATCGCGGTGTTGCTGATTGTGGTCTGGGCCGTGACCGGGCCGTTCTTTCATTACAACGACACCTGGCAGCTGATCATCAACACCTCGACCACCATCATCACCTTCCTGATGGTGTTCGTGATCCAGAACACCCAGAACCGCGACAACGACATCCTGCACATCAAGATCGACGAACTGCTGCGCGCCACCAAGGACGCACAAAACGCAGCGCTGGACCTGGACGACCTGGACGCCAAGGAGCTGACCACCATTCGCAAGCAGTACCGGTCGATGGGCACCAACGAGACCATCGAGGTGACGGAATCCAAGACCACCCTCAAGGACGACCCGGCAGCCTGACGCGGCGCCTGGGACGCGGCATTTGAAGCCCCTGTAGCAGCGGCCACAGGCCGCGTCCGGAAACGCCGCGGTGTGCCTGCCCTTACGCGGTGCCTGGGACGCGGCCTTCGGCCGCTGCTACGGATGCCCTGGGCCGCTTCCGGAAACGCCATGGTGTGGGTTCAAGCCCAGATCGCCCCACCCACCACCGGGTCCTGCGCCGGCAGCGCCAGCTTGGCGATGCGCGTGCGCGAGGCGTGGTGGGTGGCGGCCTTGGGGCGCTGGATGTCGTAGTCTTCCTGGCCTTGGGGGTAGGCGCCCACCACCAGGAAATCGTCGCTGTGGGACAGCGCGCAATGGCCGGTGCCCGCCGGCAGCACCAGCACGTCACCCTGCACCAGGCTGATGATCTGCCCCTGCTCGCCGCCCAGCATCACCCGCGCACTGCCGCCGGCCACGCCTAGCACTTCGTGGGCGTTGGAGTGGTAATGGTGGTAGTCGAAAATCCCGTCACGCCACAGCGGCACCCACTGGTGCCGCGCGAACAGCTGCTCGAACGCCGCCGCGTCGCCGGCCACCTGGCGGTACACCAGGGCCGGCAACGGGTTGTTGGGCACGCGCCCGTCATCGCGAAAAAACAGCTGTTCTGCTGGGGTCATGGGGGGAGGCTCCCGGTGGCTGTGCATGTGCGTTGGAAACCCTGAAGCCCGGGATTGTTCCCCTCAGACCTCCACCAGCACTTCGCTGATCTGCACCACCGGCACCAGGTCGGTGTAGTTGGGGATGTCGCCATTGAGCACGGCGGCGTGGGGCACGAAGGCCTGCTGGAAGGTCTCCAGCGACTCGCAGTAGAAATGGCACAGGCCCAGGTACGGCGGCGTGGAACCCGGCAGGCCGCCGGCAAGGCCCTTCTCCACCGAATACTTCAGGCAGGCCGCGCCCATCAGTTCCTTGAGCAGCGGCATGTGCTTGTCGCGGTAGTAGTCGAAGTCGAACCGCGCGTCCGGCTGGTAGGGGTACATCACGCTGACTTTGATCATCACGGTCTCCTGGGGGAATGAATTGACCGCTCGATAGTAACGCCAATTCAACTAACCGGTCGCGGCAAAGTCACAGTTAGTACCTGCCACGCACCAAGACGTTGAGGAATCAATGAGTTTCATTCTGTGGATGTCGGTGCTCGGCGCCCTGCTGCTGTTGCTGGCACTGACCTCGTCCTACCTGCGCTGGCTGCCGATGACCACCTCGGCGGTGTGCCTGGCCTTCGGCATGGCGCTGGGGCCGGTGGGGCTGGGCCTGGTGAACATGGACTTCGCCCGCGCCGCCAGCTGGCTGCAACGCCTCACCGAGATGGCCGTGCTGTTCTCGCTGTTCGGCACCGGCATCAAGCTGCGCCTGGGCCTGCGCCGCACCGCCTGGCGCGCCGCCTACCTGCTGGCCGGGCCGGTGATGCTGCTGTCGATCGCCGGCGTGGCGCTGCTGGCCCATTACGGCCTGCACCTGTCCTGGGGCCTGTCGGCGTTGCTGGGGGCGATGCTCGCGCCCACCGACCCGGTGCTGGCCGCCATGGTCCAGGTCAGCAGCGCCCACGACTTCGACAAGGTGCGCTACGGGCTGTCCGGCGAAGCGGGCCTCAACGACGGCGTGGCCTTTCCGTTCGTGATCTTTGCCTTGATGCTGATCGACCACGTGGAACTGGGCCTGCCCGACATCGGCGCCTGGGCCCTGAAGAACCTGGTGTGGGGCGTGCCGGCGGGGCTGGCCATCGGCTACGGCCTGGGCCGCCTGCTGGGGCAGATGATGATTGCCCTGCGAGTGCGCCACGCCGACAGCGCCGAATCACCCAACGACTTCGTTGCCCTGGCGCTGATCGCCATCAGCTACGTGGTGGCCTATGGCGTGAACGCGTTCGGCTTCCTCGCGGTGTTCGCCGCCGGCGTCGGCCTGCGCCAGGCCGAAGCGCGCGCGTCGCACACCGACATTCCCGCCGAGCACCTGGCCCGGCCGCTGGACCCGCACACCCGCCCCACGCCCCAGGAGGAGCAGGACGACAGCCAGTTGGCCGCCGGCACGATGATGGCCGACATCCTCACCTTCGGCGACCTGGTGGAGCGTTCCATGGAGGTGCTGCTGATCACCCTGCTGGGCGCGGCCCTGTCGCTGTACTGGGACTGGCGCGCCATCGGCCTGGGGCTGGCGCTGTTCTGCGTGATCCGCCCGCTGAGCGTGTGGCTGCTGGTGCGCGGCCGGTATCTGGACGGCCACCAGCGGGCGCTGCTGGGCTGGTTCGGCATCCGCGGCATCGGCTCGCTGTATTACCTGTGCTTCGCCATCGCCCACGGCCTGCCGGCGTCCATCCAGCACAGCGCCATCAGCCTGACGCTGTCGGTGGTGGCGCTGAGCATCCTGCTCCATGGCGTCAGCACCCAGCCGCTGCTGGCGCACTATGAACGCCGCCACCGCACGACCAGCTAGAGGCTGGCGAGCAAGGCCTTCAGCGCCTGGTAGTCCGGCACGTGATGGAAGCCGGGCTGGCCGTCGAACTGGGCGAAATCGGTATCGCCATAGCCGGCGACTCGGGCGCCGGCGGCCAGGCCTGCCTGCACGCCGGGAATGCTGTCATCCACCAGCAGGCACTCATCGGGCGCCAGCTTCAACAGCTGGGCGGCGGCCACGATCAGCTCCGGCGACGGCTTCCAGGCGTTGACCTCATAGGCGCTGACGATGTTGCCGTCGAAGGCGTCCCACAGGCCCGCGGTCTTCAGGCAGGTCTCGATCTTGGTGCGCGGGCCGTTGGAGGCCACGCACTTGGGCAGTTTCAGTTCACGGACAAAATCCAGGGCGCCGGGCATGGCTTCCAGGCCGGCAGCGAACAGCTCCAGGCTGCGGCTGCGGAAGTCGCGCATGAAGGGCTCGGCGTCCAGGTGCGCGTGTTCTTCGCACAGCTCGCCAACGAAGATGGCGAACTGCACACCGCGAAAGCGCCGCAGCACTTCCTCGTGGGGCAGGTGAATGTCGCGTTCGGCCAGCAGCTGGCGCAACAGCCCGGCCGCCATGCGTTCACTGTCGACCAGAGTGCCGTCGCTGTCGAAAATAACGCCTTTGATGGTCAATGAGTGGCTCCTGTGGTGGCGTGGGATCAGGCAAAGCCTGCCCCGTGGGCGACACTTTGTCCACCCTGGCGCCCGGGACGCCGCCTGGCGGCAGCTGCTACAGTGCAACTGAGCAAAGCTTCATTTGTCCAAAGCCGGCAAAGCGATTCTCATAGCCCATTTGCTCCGCCCGAGACCTTACCCATGAACCACCGCACAACCCTGCAACTGGGCCTGGCCCTGCTGATCGCCACCACCGGCACCGCCTTCGCCGCGCCCAACGCCTTCGTCACCAAGGCCATGACCGGCGCCGCCACCCAGGTGCTGCTGGCCCGGCAAGGCGCCGGCAAGTTCCAGCAGCCCGACATGCAGACCTACACCGGCGTGATGGTGAAGGACAACACCATCATCAGCGAGCAGCTGACCGACGTGGCGAAGAAGCTCGACATCGACCTGCCGCCAGCCCCGACCAAGGCCGCCCCCGCCCCTGGCGTGGCCGGCAAGACCGCCGAAGCCAGCTTCGCCCTGTACCAGGTCAAGGTCACCCAGGACCTGGCCAGCCTCTATGAAGCCGAGGTCAACAGCAACGACGCCCCCGAGCTCAAGGCCTTCGCCCTGGCGCAGCTCAAAGACGTGCAACGCCACGGCAAGATGGCCCAGCGCCTGTCCAAGACCTACAAAAAGTAACCCCAGCCCCCGTAGCAGCTGCCGCAGGCGGCGTCCCCAGCCACCGCGAACCCCGGACGCAGCCTGCGGCAGCTGCTACACGCGCTCGGCGGCTGCGTCATAGACTTCGCTGTCGCGCCGGGCTCCCACGGCAATGATCAGCACGATGATCGACTGGCCGTCCACCCGGTAGACAATCCGCGTGTCCCCCGTCCTGATTCGTCGGCAGCCAGCAAGGCTGCCCCTCAGCGGCTTCCCGACCTTGTCGGGCTCGCCATTGACGATGCGCTCCTCAATCACGTCGAGTATGCGGTTGGCCGCGTAGGCGCCAAGCTGATCGAAGTCGTCCGTGACTTCCGGATGGTAAATAACCGCCCAAGTCATTGGGCCTCCTTGTCATTGATCGTTGTTGGCGTAGCGCGCACGCATGTCCGAATGAGAGATGACCTTGGCGGCGTCGAACGTCGCCAGCCGGTCGCGCGCAGCCGCTTCGATGCGCAGGTTCTCCAGCTCATCCTGCATATCCTGGTAAGCCTGGACGTTCAAAATGACCGCCGCAGGCTCGTTATCCTTGAACACCACCAGCCGATCGGTTGCCCGGCTGGTCACTTCCTTGAGCTTGGCACTGAAGCCCCGCACCAGGGCCGTGACCGAAACAGCCTGTTCAGCACGGTCAAGCAATGAAGCCATGACGCCCTCCTTAACAGATAATTACACATACTTTTGTGCATGCTTTAAAGCATACAGCATTACAGTGGGCGGAATGAGAAGCCAAGGCTGCCGCCGGTCGTCACATCCACCCCATCACCTCGCCCAACGATTGTCCCGCCCCTGTCACCATTGAGTGCTACCTTGATGTGATCCTCGCAAAACCGCCTCAAGGAGCGATCATGGCCCATCAGATGTTTTCCAGTGTCATTGCCTACTCGCAGCACTGCGAACGGGTGATCAAGGAGATGTTGCATGCCCGCCCCAGCCTCGACCGGCAGAAGGTGATGACTTGGGTGGACGAGCAGAGCCACGCCCATTCCGAAGGGGAACCGCTGGAGTACCTGAAGGCGCTGAGCGCCAAGGTGCGCGCCGGCCTGCCCATGCCCTGGGACAAGTGAGGGAACGCCATGCGCCTGATCTGTACGGCAATGTGTGTACTGCTGGTCAGTGGTTGTTCGTCCTACCGCAGCGACCACCCCGACCCCGTGCCCAAGGAACGCCTGCTGGGCCTGCAGGCGCCGCTGGACAACGCCAGCACCCTGGTGGTGCGCCGTGACATCGGCATGCTCGGTGGCGGCTGCTACGTGGCGGTGAAGGTCGACCGCACCGTGGTGGCACGCATCGGCATCGGCGAGATCGCCACCTTCAACGTGCCCGCCGGCGACCGCATCGTCGGCATCGCCACCGACACCGCCGACGACACCCTGTGCGGCAAGGGCAGCCTGAACCGCGAGATCCTCGTGCAGGCCAGCGCCGGGCAGGCGGAAAACGTGCGCATCGTCAGCGAAAACAAGCAGGGCTTCGCGATTTTGCAGGATAAAAAGCCGTAGACTTCGCAGGTCATTCACTCGCGTATTGGCAGGACCTGCATGCAAGCACTCGAAGGCCCGCGCATTCTGTTGCGGCCGCTGCAACCCGACGACGCCACCGCCCTGGTGGCCGCCGCCAGCGATGGCGAACTGTGGAACCTGCCCTTCACCGTGGTGCCCTCGGCCGCCACGGTGCAGGGCTATATCGAGGCGGCGCTCAAGGGCCGCGACGCCGGCACGGTGCTGCCCTACGTGACGGTGCTCAAGGACACCGGCGAGGTCATTGGCAGCACGCGTTTCTGGAAAGTCGACCGGGTGAACCGCAAGCTGGAAATCGGCAGCACCTGGATCGCCGCGCGCTGGCAGCGCAGCTTCGTCAACACCGAGGCCAAGTACCTGATGCTGCGCTATGCCTTCGAGACGCTGAATTGCGTGCGGGTGCAGTTCACCACCGACGAGATCAACGCCAGGTCACGGGCGGCGATCCTGCGCCTGGGGGCAAAACAGGAAGGGATTGTGCGCAACGAACGGATCATGCCCGATGGGCGCAAGCGCAATTCGGTGCGGTTCAGTGTGATTGATGAGGAATGGCCGCAGGTGCGGGCGCAGCTGGAAGCGCGATTGTAGCCACACCGCCCGTAGCCGCTGCCGCAGGCTGCGCTGGCCCTATGCCTCGCTGAACATCTCCAGCGGACGCCAGGGCCAGCGCAGCCGGGCGGCAGCGGCTACAGGTAGGGGGGCCGGCCGCTTATTCCCCGGTCCACGACCCACCCAACGCCGCCTGCAGCTGCACGCTGGTGACCAACTGCGTCGCCACCAGGCTCAGCAGCGTCTGCCGCTCGCTAAGACTCGTTGCCTGGGTGGTCGCCACGTCCAGGTAGTCGATCACCCCCGCCTCATACTGATCGCGGCTCACCGAGGCCGACTCTTCCGCCGACTGCGCCGAGGCGCGGCGCGCCACCAGCTCCGGCTCCAGGGTACGCAGTTCCACCAAGTAGTCCTCGACCTCGCCCAGACCGGTCAGCACCGTCTGCCGGTAAGTCGCCACCTTGGCGTCGTAGGCAAACTTCGCCTGCTCCACCGCGGCCTTGGTCGCGCCAAAGTCGAGGATGGTGCCGGTCAGGCTCGGGCCGATGGACCAGAAGCGGTTGGGCACCGAGAACAGGTTGCTGATGGTCGAGCCCTGGTAGCCGCCGCTGGCGCTCAGGGTCAGGTCGGGGTAATACGCGGCGGTTGCCACGCCCACGGCGGCATTGGCGGCAGCCATCTGGCGTTCGGCGGCGGCGATGTCCGGGCGGCGTTCCAGCAGGCGGCTCGGCACGCCCAGGGGCACGGTGGGCACGTGGTACTGCCAGCCCGCGTCCACCGCCAGGGCGAAGTCGGCCGGCGCCTTGCCAATCAGCAGCGCAATGGCGTGCTCGTACTGGGCGCGCTGCCATTGCAGGTCGAGCATCGACGCCTGGGCGCTTTGCAGCTGGGTCTTGCCGGTGGCCAGGTCGGCGCGCGAGGAGATCTGCTCGTCGTACTTGTTCTGGATCACCTGCAGGTAGCGCTCGTAGCCCTTGATGGTCTCGCCGTACAGGGCAATGCGCTGGTCGAGGATGCGCAGCTGGAAGTAGTCCTGGGCCAGGGTCGACTGGGCGCTGAGGGTGGCGTTGGCCAGGTCCGCGGCGCTGGCCTGGGCGCTGGCGCGGTCTTCCTCGACGGTGCGGCGCAGCTTGCCCCAGATGTCGGCTTCCCAGCTCAGGCTGAGGCTGGCCGAGTGTTCGTTCTTCGGCGAGGCGGCGCTGGAGGTGCTGGTGCTGCTGCTCGACGAGCCGGTGCCGGTTTCGCTGCGGGTGCTGGACGCCGTGCCGGTCAGGGTGGGGAACAGGTCGGCGCGCGACTCGCGCACCAGTGCCAGGGCCTGGCGGTACTGGGCGGCGTACAGCGCCACGTTCTGGTTATTAACCTGCACCTGGGCCACCAGCGCGTTCAGCTGCGGGTCCTGGTACAGCTCCCACCAGGGCCCCTTGGGCAGCTCGTCCTGGGGGCTCGCCGCTTTCCAGCCCTCGGCCTCCTTGAAGGTGGTGGAGATGGGCGCGGTGGGCTTCTTGTAGTCCGGGCCGACCATGCAGCCGCCCAGCAGGGTGCTGGCCAGCAGCACGGCAACGCAGAGACGGGAAGGCAGTGGAGCGTTCATTCATTAACCCTTGTCAGTCAGCCGGGCACGTGGGTGCGGCGGATACGCGTGTGCCAGAAGTGCCGGGTGGCGCGGCTGGCACGGTCGAGATAGAGGTACACCACCGGGGTGGTGAACAGCGTCAACAATTGGCTCAACGCCAGGCCGCCAGCGATGGCCACGCCCAGCGGCTTGCGCAGGTCGGCGTCGCCGCCGCTGCCCAGGGCCAGCGGCAAGGCGCCGAAGAATGCCGCCAGGGTGGTCATCATGATCGGCCGGAAACGCATGCGACAGGCTTCGATGATCGCCTGTTCGGGCGGCAACTTACGCTCGCGCTCGGCCACCAGGGCGAAGTCGATCATCATGATGGCGTTCTTCTTGACGATGCCGATCAGCAGCAGGATGCCGATCAACGCGATCACCGTCAGCTGCATGTTCACCGCCTTGAGCAGCAACAACGCCCCTACCCCCGCCGACGGCAGCGTCGACAGGATGGTCAGCGGGTGGATGTAGCTTTCGTACAGCACGCCCAGCACGATGTACACCGCCAGCAAGGCCGCGGCGATCAGCCACGGCATGCTCGCCGCCAGCGCCGCGTAGGCCTGGGCGGTGCCGGCAAAGCCGGCCTGGATGTCCCGTGGCAGGCCGACCTTATCGACGGCGGCGTTGATGGCTGCGGTGGCCTGTTCCAGCGACACGCCGTCCTGCAGGTTGAAGGCGATGGTGCTGGTGGCCGACTGGCCCTGGTGCGCCACCGCCAGCGGCGCGTTGTCGGGGCTGAAGGTGGCGAACGCGGTCAGCGGCACCTGCTGGTTGTCACTGTTGATCACGTACATGCGTTGGAGCATGGTCGAGTCGCTGGTGTACACCGGGTCCAGGCCCATCACCACGTGGTACTGGTTGAGGGTCTTGTACAGGGTGGCCACCTGGCGCTGGCTGTACGAGTTGTTCAGCAGGTTGTCGATGTCACTGACGCTGACGCCCAGGCGGCTGGCCGCCGCGCGGTCGATGTGCAGCTTGAGCTCCTGGCCGCCGGTCTGGCTGTCGGAGTCGATGCCGGTCAGCTCGGGCAAGGCGCGCAACGCCGCCTCCACCTTGGGCTCCCACACCCGCAGCAGGTCGAGATCGTCGGCCTGCAGGCTGAACTGGTAGGTGGCGTTGGCGCTGCGGCCGCCCACGCGGATGTCCTCGGCGGGCATCAGGAACAGCTGGATGCCGGCGACCTTGTTGTTGGCCTTGGTCAACCGGTTGGCGATGGCCGCGGCGCTGCTGGTGCGCTGCTTGTAGTCCTTGAGGCGGATGAAGAAGTCGCCGGTGTTGCGCGAGCCGGCGCGGCCGCTGCCGGTGGACGACATCACTGCCTCCACGTCGGGGTCGGCGGCCAGGTCGTGGGCGATCTGCATCAGGTGCGGCTTGAGCGCCTGGAACGAGATGTTCTGGTCGGCGCGCACGGCGCCCATCAGCACCCCGGTGTCCTGAGCCGGGAAGAAGCCCTTCTGCACCGTGGCGTACAGGTAGACGTTGAGGCCCACGGTCAGCAGCAGGCTGAACATGGTCAGCAGCCGGTGGCGCATCACCCAGCCCAGCGCGGCGATGTAGGCACCCTGCAGGCGTGCCAGCGCGGCCTCGATCCACTGGTAGATGCGCGGTTCCTGGGCGTCATGCGCCGGCTGGCGCAGCAGCATCACGCACAGCACCGGGGTCAGGCTCAGGGACACCACCATGGACAGCGCCAGGGCGATGCTCAGGGTCACGGCGAACTCGCGGAACAGCCGGCCAACGATGCTGCCCATCAGCAGGATGGGGATGAACACGGCGATCAGCGACAGAGTCATGGACAGCACCGTGAAGCCCACCTCGCGGGTGCCCATCAGCGCCGCCCGCAGCGGGCGCATGCCCATCTCCTGGTAGCGGGCGATGTTCTCCAGCACCACGATGGCGTCATCCACCACGAAGCCGGTGCAGATGATCAGCGCCATCAGCGACAGGTTGTCGAGGCTGTAGCCCAGCAGGTACATGATCGAGCAGGTGCCGATCAGCGAAACCGGCAGCACCACCGCCGGAATCAGCGTGGCGCGCAGGTTGCGCAGGAACACGAAGACCACGGCGATCACCAGCAGGGTGGCGATCAGCAGGGTTTCCTCGGTGTCGTGCAGCGAGGCACTGACCGTGGGGCCACGGTCGATCACCGGGATCAGCTGCACGTCGCCGGGAATCTCGCGTTGCAGCTCGGGGATCAGCGCCTTGATGCTGTCGATGGTCTGCAGCATGTTGGCGCCGGCCTGGCGGGTGACGCCCAGGGTTACCGACGGCTGGCCGTTGTAGTAGCCGCCGACGAAGGCGTCTTCCACCGAGTCGTAGACGTTGGCCACGTCACTCAGGCGCACGGCGGTGCCGTTCTGGTAGGTGATCACCAACTGCTGGTAATCCACCGCCTTGTCGATCTGGTCGTTGCCGTCGATCACCCAGCTCTGCCCGTCGCCCTGGAGGATGCCCTTGGGCTTGGCCTTGGTGGCGTTGTCGATGGCTTCGCGCACGGTCTCAAGCGAAATGCCGGCGTTGGCCAGCAGGTTGGGCTGGATATCGATGCGCACCGCCGGCAATGCGCCGCCGCGCACCGACACCTCGCCCACGCCGTTGACCTGGGAGATCTTCTGCTGCAGCTTGCTGTAGGCCAGGTCGTAGAGTTCGCCCGGGCTGCGCGTGGACGAGGTCAGCGCCAGCATCAGCACCGGCGCCTCCGAGGGGTTGGCCTTGCGGTAGGTGGGCAGCGACGGCATGGAGCTGGGCAGCAGGCTGCGCGAGGCGTTGATGGCCGCCTGCACGTCGCGGGCGGCGCCGTTGATGTCGCGGTCCAGTTCGAACTGCAGAATCAGCGTGGTCGAGCCCTGGCTGCTGGTGGACGTCATCTCGGTGATGCCGGCGATCTGCCCCAGGCTGCGCTCCAGCGGCGTGGCCACCGTGGCGGCCATGGTCTCGGGGCTGGCGCCGGCCAGCGAGGCGCTGACCATGATGGTGGGGAAATCCACCTGGGGCAGCGGCGCCACCGGCAGCAGCTTGTAGCCCAGGATGCCGGCCAGGGTGATGCTCAGGCTCAGCAGCAGCGTGGCTACCGGCTTGCGGATGAACAGCCGCGACAGGTTCATGCCTGCGCCCTGCCACGGTTGAAGCGGGCCTTGGCGCGCTCGCTGATGCGGTCAAACATCAGGTAGATCACCGGCGTGGTGAACAGCGTCAGCACCTGGCTCAGCAGCAGGCCGCCGACGATCACCAGGCCCAGCGGCCGGCGCAGCTCGGCGCCGGCACCGGTGGCGAGCATCAGCGGCAAGGCGCCGAACAGCGCCGCCAGGGTAGTCATCAGGATCGGCCGCAAGCGCAGCAGCGCCGCCCGGTGGATGGCGTCGCGCGCGTTCAGGCGCTGGTGCTGGCGGCCCTCCAGGGCGAAGTCGATCATCATGATGGCGTTCTTCTTGACGATACCGATCAGCAGAATCACCCCGATCAGGGCGATCAGGCTGAACTCGGTGCCGGTCAGCAGCAGCGCCAGCAAGGCGCCGATGGCTGCCGAGGGCAGCGTCGAGAGGATGGTCACCGGGTGGATGAAGCTCTCATAGAGCATGCCCAGCACGATGTACATGGTGATCAACGCCGCCAGGATCAGCCACAGGGTGTTGCCGGTGGCGGTCTGGAACGCGTCGGCGGCGCCCTGGTAGCGCAGGGTGATGCTGCTGGGCGCCTGCAATTCGGTCATCACTTCGCTGATGGCCTGCTGCGCCTGCTCCAGGGAATAACCATCGGCCAGGTTGAACGACAGGGTCACGGCCGGGAACTGGTCCAGGCGGCTCAGCGACAGCGAACCGGTGCGCTGGCCGACCTTGGCGATGTCGGTCAGGCGCACCATCTGCGCGGCGGTGGTGGTGGTCGACGAGCTGGTGGTCGAGGCACTGCTGCCGGTGGTCGTACCCGTGGTGGTGGTCACCGTGCTGCTGTTGCTGCCGGTGGTGCTGGTGGTGGCCGCCGCCAGGTAGATGTTATCGAACGCCGCCAGGTTCTGCTGGAACTTGCCCGGCACCTGCAGCACCACGCGGTACTGGTTGGACTGGGTGAAGATGGTCGAAATCAGGCGCTGGCCGAAGGCGTTGTACAGCGCGGTGTCGACGTCGGAGGCGGTGATGCCGTAGCGCATGGCCGCGGCGCGGTCCAGTTCCACGTAGGCCACCAGGCCCTGGTCCTGCAGGTTGTCGATGACGTCGCGCATTTCCTTGCGGTGCTGCAGCTTCTCCATCAGTTTGGGGATCAGCGCCGACAGGTTGGCGCTTTCCGAGTCGTCCAGGGTGAACTGGTACTGGCTGGGCGTCAGCTGGTCGTCGACGGTGAGGTCCTGGGAGCTGACCAGGTTCAACTGCAGGCCGGGCACGTCCTTGGCGGCCTTTTCCAGGCGGGTGATGACCTGGGTGGCGGTGTCGTCGCGGTCCTCGAACGGCTTGAGTTCGATCTGCAGGCGGCCGTTGTTCAGCGAGCCGTTATTGCCGTCCACGCCAATGGTGGACGACACCGATTCCACTGCCGGGTCCTGGCGCACCACCTCGACCATGGCCTGCTGGCGCCGCTCCATTTCACCGAAGGAGACGTCCTGCGAGGCGCGGGTGAAGCCCTGGATCAGGCCGGTGTCCTGGGTGGGGAAGAAGCCCTTGGGCACCACCAGGTAGAGGAAGCCGGTAAGCGCCACGGTGCCCACCGCCACCAGCAGGGTCAGGCGCTGGTGGTCCAGCACCCACACCAGGCCGCGGTCGTAGGCGTTCAGCACTTTGTGGTACTGGCGGTCGCCCCATTGCGCGAAGCGGCTCTGGCCGCCTTCGGGCACGTGGCGCAGCAGGTGCGCGCAGAGCATGGGCGTCAGGGTCAGGGAAATGACCATCGACACCAGGATCGCCACCGCCAAGGTGATGGCGAACTCGCGGAACAGGCGGCCGACCACGTCGCCCATGAACAGCAGCGGAATCAGCACGGCGATCAGCGAGAAGGTCAGCGAGATAATCGTGAAGCCGATTTCCTGCGAGCCTTTCAACGCCGCGGCCATGGGCTCCTCGCCCTCCTCCAGGTGCCGGGAGATGTTCTCCACCACCACGATGGCGTCGTCGATGACGAAGCCGGTGGCGATGGTCAGGGCCATCAGCGTCAGGTTGTTCACGCTGAAGCCGGCCAGGTACATCACGCCAAAGGTGCCGATCAGCGACAGCGGCACCGCCAGGCTGGGGATCAGGGTGGCAGTGAAGTTGCCGAGGAAGGCGAAGGTCACCAGCACCACCAGGCCGATGGACAGCAGCAGCTCGATCTGCACGTCCTTGATGGAGGCGCGGATGGTCTGGGTGCGGTCACTGATGACGGTGAGCTTGACCGAGTCGGGCAACGCCGACTGCAGGGTGGGCAGCTTCTGCTTGATGCTGTCCACCACCTCGATGACGTTGGCGCCGGGCTGGCGCTGCACGTTGATGACGATGGCCGGCTTGCCGTTGGCGCTGGCCGACAGGTACTGGTCCTGGGGCGCCTCGGCGGTGGTGGCGACGTCTTTCAAGCGCAGGGCCGCGCCGTTTTCATAGGCCAGCACCAGCTCGCCGTATTCCACGGCGTCGCGCAGCTGGTCGTTGGCGTCGATGGTGATGGAGTGCGAGGGGCCGTCGAAGCCGCCCTTGGAGCCGTTGACGTTGGCGGCGTTGACCTTGTCGTAGACGTCTTCAAGCGTCAGGCCGTGGGCTGCCAGGCTGGTGGGGTTGACCTCGATCTTCACCGCCGGCTGCTGGCCGCCCGCCAGGCTGACCATACCCACGCCGGAAATCTGCGAGAGCTTGAGCGCCACGCGGGTGTTGATCAGGTCCTGCACGCGGGTCAGCGGCAGGCTGTCCGAGGTGGCGGACAGGGTCAGCACCGCCGTGTCGGCCGGGTTCACCTTCTTGTAGGTGGGCGGGTTCGGTAGGTCGCTGGGCAGCAGGCTGTCGGCGGCGTTGATGGCCGCCTGCACTTCCTGCTCGGCCACGTCCAGGGACAGGTCCAGGGAGAACTTCAGGGTAATCACCGAGGCACCGGCCGAACTGGTCGAGTACATCTGCGACAGGCCCGACATCTGCCCCAGCTGGCGCTCCAGCGGCGCGGTAACCGCCGAGGCCAGCACGTTGGAGCTGGCGCCGGGGTACAGGGTGCTGACCTGGATGGTGGGGTAATCCACTTCGGGCAGGGCCGAGGTGGACAGCAGCCGGTAGGCGAAGATGCCCGCCAGCATCACCGCCAGCATCAGCAGCACGGTGGCGACCGGGCGCTGGATAAAGAGTCTGGACGGGTTCATTCGGTTTGCGCGCCAGCTGCGGGCTTGGCGGTTTTAGCCGGCTTGGCGCTGGCGCCGGTGTCGGGTTTCTCCACCTCGACCTTGCTGCCATCGCGCAGGTGGTCGATGCCGCGGGTCACCACCTGCTCGCCGGCGGCCACGCCCTGGGTGATCACGGTCTGTTCGCCGAACACCGGGCCGACCTTGATGGTGCGGCGCTGCACCTTGCCGTCCTTCACCGCGTAGAGAAACTCGCCGTCGCTGCTCAACTGCACGGCCGCCGAAGGCACCACCACGGCGTTGTGCAGGGTGTCGGTGGTCAGCTTCACGTTGACGAACTGGTTGGGGTAGAGCTTTTCGTCCGGGTTGTCGAACAGCGCCTTGAGCTTGATGCTGCCGGTGCTGGTGTCGATCTCGTTGCTGATGAACTTCAGCGTGCCGTTGGCCAGTGGCGTGGTGCCCAGCTGGTCCAGCGCCTGCACGCCCAGCACTTCACCCTTGCGCACCTTGGGCAGCAGGGTTGCCAGCTGCGCCTGGGGAATGCTGAAGGTCACGGCGATGGGGTTGGTCTGGGTCACGGTGACGATGCCGGTGGTGCTGCTGGACGCGACGATGTTGCCCGGGTCCACCAGGCGCAGGCCGACGAAGCCATCGATGGGCGAGACGATCTTGGCGTAGATCAGGTTCAGCTTGGCGGCGTCGATCTGCGCCAGGTCGGCCTTCACCGCGCCCTGGTACTGGCCGACGGTGGCCATTTGCGTGTCCAGGTCCTGCTTGGCGATGGAGTCCTTGGCGAACAGGCGCTGGTAGCGCGCGGCGGTTAGCTGGGCGCTTTTCAGCAACGCCTGGTTCTGCGCCAGGTCGCCCTGGTACTGGTCCAGGGTGGCCTGGTAGGCCCGCGGGTCGATCTGCGCCAGCAGCTGGCCCTTCTTCACGAACTGGCCTTCGGTGAAGTACACCGCCATCAGCTCGCCGTCGACGCGGCTAGTGACTGTCACCGAATAATTGGGAATCACCGTGCCCAGCGCCTGCTGGATCACCGGCACGTCGGCGGTGCCGGCAGTGCCGACCGCAACGCTGACCGTGGCGTTGGCGTCCATGCCCGGCCCACCGTGCCGGCCACCCGGGCCTGCGGCACGCGCGGCACCGGCTTCAGGGGTTTCGCTGGACGACGGGGTGTGCCGAACGTAGATAAAGGCCGCACCAATGGCTGCGGCTATCAGGAGCACAAGCACGAGGCGCTTGCGAGAGCGGGCTGCCGGGATCTGGGTCATTGAAAGCTTCTGCGTGGGCAATGGACAAGGGAGGTAACGGGCGTCAGGTCTGCTTTGGGCAAATCACTTGGCAGCATAGCCAGTAAATGTGCAGGGAATGTGCAGACATCGCCTGCGAGGCGAGCCGCAGGGTAAGAGCAGTGAGGGGCCGGTAAGTTCATTGGGGCATTTGACCCTGCCCCGCCCCCCATGCCAACCCTGACGAACGGGCTTTGCCATTTATTTACAAAATGTTGACGAAGCGCCCACGCCCCCGTAGCAGCCGCAGCAGGCGGCGTCCGGTCCCACCGCGGTATCCCGGAAAAACCGCAGCGCCCTGGACGCGGCCTGTGGCCGCTGCTACGGCATCCGCGTTACGCCGAGCGTGGTAGGAGCCGGCCTTGGCCGCGAGGCAAACGACGCGATCAGCGGGTCGCACGCCCCCGTAGCAGCTGCCGCAGGCGGCGTCCGGTCTCGCCGCGGTATTCCGGGAAAACCGCAGCGCCTTGGACGCGGCCTGCGGCCGCTGCTACGGGGTTGCAGTTACGCGCGGATGGAGGCTTCCAGGTGCGCCAGGTAGCCATCGAACCGCGCCACCAGGTCCAACTGCTCCGGGAACCGCAGCCATTGCAGCTGCAACCCGTCCATCATCGCCAGGCACTCCTGCACCACCCCGCCCAGGTCGACGTCGGCGCGCACCTCGCCCAGCGCCACCAGCTCCTGCAACTGCCCCACCATGCGCGCATGGATGGTGCTGTAGCGCCCCTGGAACCAGGCCCAGGCCGGGTGGCCTTCCACCAGGCTTTCGGCGTTGAGCATGCTGAAGGCGCGGATCACCCCCGGCGCCGTGGCATTGGAACGGTTGATGGCGCTGAGGCTGCCCAGCAGCCCGCTGAGGGTAGGTTCGCCGCGCACCTCGTCGGCGATTTTCTGGCTGACCGCGTCGCGGCGGTCCAGCACGCCCATCAGCAGCGCAGTCTTGTTGGGGAAATGGTGCAGCACCCCGGCCACGGAAATGCCGACGATTTCGGCGATGCGCGCAATGGAGGCGCCGCCGTAGCCTTCCAGGGAAAACATCTGCAAGGCCGCGTCCAGCAGCTCTTCGCGGCGTTTCTCGCCCTTGGGCGCACGGCGCTGGCGCGGCGCGGGTTTGGCAGGTTGGGAATCAACAGTCATGAACAGCGTCTTTTATTATCCAGGCCCCACCCTAGCGCGATCCGCCCGGCCACGGCAAATCTCAGCCCTTGAGCAGCGGGTACAACGACAGCACCAGCATCAGCGCCATGCCCCAGTTGAACAGGCGCAACCAGCGCGGCTGGCTCAGCACCGTGCGCAGCGCGCTGCCACAGCTGACCCACAGCGCCACGCTGGGCAGGTTGATGAGCGCGAACAGCGAGGCAATCACGAACACGTTCACCAGGTAGCCCTGGGCCGGCGCGTAGGTGGTGATGGCGCCAATGGCCATGATCCAGGCCTTGGGGTTAACCCATTGGAACGCCGCCGCGCCCAGGAAGCTCATGGGCTTGCGGGTATCTTCCACGGCGGCGGACGGCGGCCCGGAGCGAGCAATTTTCCACGCCAGGTACAGCAAGTAACTGGCACCGGCCCAGCGCAGCACCGTGTAGGCCCAGGGCAGCACCTTGAACACCTCGCCCAGGCCCAGCCCCACGGCAATCACCATCACCATGAAGCCCAGGCTCACCCCCAGCGCGTGGGGCATGGAGCGGCGGAAACCGAAGTTCACCCCCGAGGCCAGCAGCATGGTGTTGTTGGGGCCCGGGGTGATGGACGACACCAGGGCGAACAGGGCGAAGGCGTACAGCAGGTCGAGGGAGGACAGCATGGGAAGAACTCCGGGGGGCAGGCTGGGAACACTACGGCATCACCCTGCAGGGCAGCAGATACAGCTAGGCAAAATTGGACCAGTACAATTTTTAAAATTCCAAAACAGCACCAATACAGATTGCCGTGCGATGCCGCTCCTTAACCATTCGCTCAAACCCGATGATGTTTTTCTCAATGGACGCAGCCCCTCCCCTACCCCCACCTTGAGTCACGCTAAAATGGCCGAGGTACACACTGTGAAGCATCTCGACTGGTATCTGCAGATCAACCTGAAGGCGCGGCACTTGCGCCTGCTCGTGGCGATCGACACCTACCGCAATCTCACGCAAGTGGCCGAGGTCACCCATGTCACCGTGCCTGCCGTGTCGAAGTCGCTGGCGGAACTGGAGCGCGGGCTCGGCCTGGCGTTGTTTTCACGCACGGCACGGGGCTTGATGCCCACGCCGTACGGCGACTGCCTCATTCGCCACGCGCGCACCATGCTGGGAATCCTGCACCAGGCCCGCGACGAACTGAAAGCCCTGAGCTCGGGCGCCGAAGGCAAGGTGCGCATCGGCATGTTGCCGGCTTCGGCGTCGGTGCTGGTGCCGCAGGCGTTGAGCCTGCTCAAGGAGCAATCGCCGGGTACCAACGTGACGGTGATCGAAGGCACCACCGAATCGCTGCTGCCCGAGCTGTGGCAGGGCCGCCTTGACCTGGTGGTGGGCCGCCTGCCGCCCCCCGATACCCTCGGCAGCTTCGAGGAACAGGAACTGCTCGAAGAACCCGTGGTGCTGATGACCGGCCGCCACCACCCGCTTGCCCGCAGGAAAACCCTGGAATGGTCGGACCTGTGCGCCTACCCCTGGATCCTGCCGCCACCGGGCTCGATCCTGCGCGACCCGCTGGAGCGGGCGCTCGAAGCGAATGACGTGCCCCTGAGCAACAACTACATCGAGACCCTGTCGATTCACGTTGTCCGCGCCCACCTGCAAGTCTCGGACTTCATTGCGGTCATGGCCGAGTCGCTGGCCAATGACGCGGTACAACCGTTCCATAAGCTGCCACTGAACCTGCCCCGGCTGCTGCGCCCGACCGGGGTGCTGTGGAACCGCAACCGCGGCCTCACACCCAGTGCCGAGCTCATGGTGGCCTGCCTGCAAGGGGCCGCCGAGCAACTCCTCACAGGCTTTACCCCCACTCCCTCCCCGGCCAAGGCCAGGCGCACCCGCCCATCAACGGATGCGCGCTGATCCGGTTACTGCAGATCGTTCGGCAGGACGCTGTCCGGCAGGTTCTGGTAGCAGACCGGACGCAACCAGCGGCGAATGGACAGCGTGCCCACCGAGGTGGCGCCAAAGTTGGTGGACGCCGGGTAAGGCCCGCCATGGACCATTGCGTCGCAGACTTCCACGCCAGTGGGGAAGCCATTGACCAGCACGCGCCCGGCCTTGCGTTCAAGGATCGGCAGCAGGTCGTTGGCGATGGCGCAATCCGCCTCATCCATGTGCAGGGTGGCGGTCAATTGCCCGCCGAGGGACTGGGCGACTTCGCGCATTTGCGCCAGGTTGTCCACGGTGACGATCATCCCCAGCGGGCCGAAGACTTCTTCGCCGAGCAGGTGATTGGCCAGCCAGTCCCGGCCGCTCACGCAGAACAGATCAGGCGAGGCGTCACGCACGTCGCAGGACGAAGCCAGCAGCGAGCGCACGCTGGCGTGCGCGGCAATGCGGTCGCGCCCGCCGCGGTAGGCCGCCGCGATGCCGGCGGTGAGCATGGCCTGCGGCGGGGTCTGGGCCAGGGCGGCACGCGCGGCTTCGGCAAAATTGACGCCGTCGGTGCCTTGCATCACCACGGCGATGCCCGGGTTGGTGCAGAACTGCCCCGCGCCCAAGGTCAGCGACGCGGCCCAGCCGGCACCGATTTCCGCACTGCGCGCCGCCAGCGCGGCCGGCAGCAAGAACATCGGGTTGACCGACCCCAGCTCACCGAAAAACGGGATGGGCTCGGGCCGCGCCATGCACAGGTCGAACAGCGCCCGGCCACCGCCGAGCGAGCCGGTGAAGCCTACGGCGCGGATCAACGGGTGCTGCACCAGCGCTTCGCCCACGTCGCGCCGGCCGCCTTGAATCAGCGAGAACACGCCGGGGTGGATACCACAGCGCGTGGCGGCGGCAACCACCGCCTGCGCAACGATTTCGCTGGTGCCCGGGTGCGCGGAATGCCCCTTGACCACCACCGGGCAGCCCGCCGCGAGCGCCGACGCGGTGTCGCCGCCTGCCACCGAAAACGCCAGCGGGAAGTTCGAGGCGCCGAAGACCGCGACCGGCCAATCGGCCGTTGCATCAGGCGCAGCCTGGGGCTCGACGCGGATTGTGGGTGGGTCAGGTCGGTGTCGGTGCGGCGGTCCAGGTAGTCACCCTGGCGGATATGGGCGGCGAACAGACGCAGCTGCATCACGGTGCGCCCGCGCTCGCCGATCAGCCGGGCCACGGGCAAGCCGGTTTCCTGGCTGCCGATCTCGGTAATCAGGTCGGCGCGCGCCTCGATTTCATCGGCAATGGCCTCCAGGAACACCGCGCGCGCCTCCCGGGAGCTGTAGCCAAAGGAGCAGAACGCCGCTTCCGCAGCCCGGCAGGCCTCATCGACCAGCGCGGGCGTACCCACCGAGAACGAGTGCGCAGGCCCGTGGACCGGGGCAGAGCTGAACCGGGCTGGCGTTGCAACCTGCACCCCCGCGATAAAGTGTTGCCCGTGGGGGACGAAAGTAGACACGACGCTCATGGGGCATCCTTCAGGTAGGTCAGTAGGGGACTGGAGCGCGCCGGACAGGCGCACCCAGACAGGCACCGCGATAGTGTCGATGCCCCCCTTCAGGGTCCATTGAGAAAACCCACCCACGGTTTAAGCGTATGGTTAACCCCTGGCCCCATTGCCTGCGCGCGACTACGCGGGTGACAGCTTGCCCAGGCGCGCCGACTGGTGCCGGGCAGCCTCTTCCAGGCACTCGACCATCAGCTCGGCACTGGGTGTCAGACCACGGTCGCGGTTCCACAACACGCCCACCGGCCGCACCAGCCTGGGCATTCTCAAGGGCAGCACATGCAGGGGCTGCACGGGGTCGCTGGCGATCGACACCGCCATGATCGCAATGGCATCGGACACGCGCAGGTGCGCGCGGACGACGTGAATCGAAAGCGTCTCGATGTAATCGCTGCTCAGCGGTACGTCATTGGCTTCCAGCACCCGCTCCAGCGGGTCGCGCAGCAGCGAGCCGGGCGGCGGCAGTATCCAGGCGTAGGGGCTCAAGTCCGACCACTCCACGGTCTTCCTGCGGGCCAGCGGGTGATGCAGGCCGGTCATCAGTACCACCGGTTCTTCCAGCAATTCCTTCTCTTCGAAGCTGCCGAGGGTGCCCGGCGGTGGCATGCGGCCGACCACCAGGTCGAGGCGGCCCTGCCAGAGCTCGGGCAGCAGCGACTCCATGGTGCCCTCGATGATCGTCACATTGGTGCTGGCCGAGCGTTGCTTGAGCAGGCCAAGCGCCTGGGGCAGCAGCACCGAGGCCGAGGCCGGCAGCATGCCGATGCGGATCTTGCCCTCCGCCCCCGAACTCAAGGCCTTGAGCTGGTCGCGGGCGTCATGCAGCACCGTCAACATGGAGCGCGCATGCCGAATCAGGCACTCGCCATAGGGTGTGGGCATCAGGCCCTGGGTAGTGCGCGAGAACAACGCCAGCCCCAGGCCGCGCTCCAGTTCGCTCAATGACTTCGACACCGCCGGCACGGTCACGTGCGTAACCTCGGCCACCTGGGTCAGGTTGCGGTACGTGTCGATGGCCACCAGCAGGCGCAGGTGGCGCGCCTTCAGGTTGACCTGCAGGTACCAGTCGAACTCTGCCATGCGGTGCTCCTCAGCGTCTTTACCATTTCGTTAAGCCTAACCCATTTTTACTCAATCGACCGGCACGCCACTCGCGAGCACCATAGGTCCACACGTAGCCGTTTGACAAAAATCACCCCTCAGGAAAGATCAATGTCAGTTCATCTCAAGATTGCCATCGCCGATCATCCCCATACTGCTGCGATCCGCAGCGGCGCCATCAAGATCGAAGGCGTGGAAGCCGAATTCGTCACGGTGAAGCCGCAGATCGCCGCGTTCCGCCGCATGGTCCGCGATGTCGAATTCGATGTCTGCGAAATTGCCCCCACCACCTACATCATCGCCCGTGCCTATGGCGCCCCCTTCGTGGCCCTGCCGATTTTCGTCGTGCGGCGCTTCCACCATTCAGGCCTGCTGGTGCGCCCGGATGCCGGCATCAAGACCCCGAAAGACCTTGAAGGCAAGAAGGTCGGCGTGCGCGCCTACTCGGTGACCACGGGCGTGTGGACCCGCCAGGTGCTGATGGACGAGTTCGGCCTCGATTCGAGCAAGGTCACCTGGGTGGTCGACGACGAAGAACACGTGACGCAGCTCAAGCTGCCCGCCAACGTGATCCACGCCACCCGCCCACTGGCCGAGATGATGGCTGACGGCGAACTGGCCGCAGGCTTTGGCGGCGCCGCCGGCATCGGCCGCACCGGCAACCCTGTCGACGGCTGGAAAGAAGTGGCGGCCGACTACCCCGACCTGTTCCCGAACGCAGCGCAAGTCGAAGCCGAGTACTACGCACGCACCGGCGTCTACCCCATGCACGGCACCATCGTCGTCAAGGACTCGATCCTGGCCGAGCACCCATGGGTGGCCAAGGCCATCTACGACGCCTTCGAGCAGGCCAAGCAGGACTACCTGGCCCGGCTTGATAGCGGCGATGCCACCAGCGAGACCGATAGAAAATACCTCGAACTGCGCGACGTCGTCGGCCACGACCCCCTGCCCTACGGCATCGAAGCCAACCGCAAGACCATCGAGGCACTGGAATCGACAGCGTTCAAGCAGGGCCTGACGCCGCGGCGCATGGCCATGGACGAGCTGTTCGTGGATCCCCAGGCCTGAATTTTCCGGAGCACATGATGATTATTGATTGCCACGGTCATTTCACCACCGTACCCGCGTCGTTCCGAGAGTGGCGCGCCAAGCAGATCGAGTTCGCCGACGACCCGCTCAACGCGCCGGCGCGGTCCGGCGCCCATGTAACCGACGAACAGATTCGCGAGGGCGTCGGCAACGGCCAGTTGCGCCTGCAAAAGGAACGCGGCGGCGACCTCACCCTGTTCTCGCCGATCGCCGGCCTGATGAGCCACCACCTGGGCAACGAACGCACCAGCCAGGAATGGGCGGAAATCTCCAACGACCTCGTGCGCCGGGTCTGCGACATCTACCCCGACAACTTCGTGCCGGTGTGCCAGCTGCCCCAGTCGCCCCTGGCGCCGCCGAAGAACTCCGTCGCCGAGCTGCGCCGCTGCGTGGAGCAGATGGGCTTCGTGGGCTGCAACCTCAACCCCGACCCCAGCGGCGGCTACTGGACCGGCACGCCGATTACCGACCGCGAGTGGTACCCGCTGTACGAGGCCATGTGCGACCTGGACGTGCCGGCCATGGTCCACGTCGCCGCGTCGTGCAACCCCTGCCACCACGGCACCGGGGCGCACTACCTGAACGCCGACACCTCGGTGTTCATGCAACTGCTGCAAAGCGACCTGTTCAAGGACTTCCCTACCCTGCGCCTGGTCATCCCCCACGGTGGCGGCGCCGTGCCCTACCACTGGGGGCGCTACCGCGGCATGTCGCTGGAGATGGCCAAGCGCCCGCTCGAAGGGCTGCTGGACAACATCTTCTTCGACACCTGCGTCTACCACCACCCCGGCGTCGAGCTGCTGACCAAAGTGGTGCCCACCAGCAACGTGCTGTTCGGCTCGGAAATGGTCGGCGCCGTACGCGGCCGGGACCCGGACACCGACCATTACTTCGACGACACCAAGCGCTACCTGGACGCCTGCACCGCGCTGACCGATGCCGACCGCCACGCCATCTTCGAAGGCAACGTGCGCCGCGTCTACCCGCGTCTCGACAAGCATCTGAAGGCCAAAGGCAAGTAAGCCAGGGACAGACCATGAACATTATCGATATCCACCCGCACATCATCTCCGACGACGACAAGCGCTACCCGCCGGCACCGCTGTTCGGCAAGCGTTCGGACTGGTCGCAAGAGCGCCCCAACACCGTCGAGGCGCTGGTGCAGGCCATGGACGAAGCCGGCGTCGCCAAGGCCGCCATCGTCCACTCCTCGACCACCTACGGCTTCGACAACCGCTACGTCGTCGATGGCTGCAACCAGTATAAGGATCGGCTCGTCGCCGTTGGCTCGGTGGACATGCTGGCTGACGACGTGCCCGCGGTGATCAAGGCCTGGGTCGACCAGGGCCTCGCCGGTCTGCGCATTTTCACCGGCGGTTCGACCAAGGACTTCGACCCCAGCGAGCTGGATAACCCCAAGTCGTTCAAGGCCTGGGAAATGCTCGCCGAGCTGAACCTGCCGATGTGCATCCAGACCGGCCCGACCGGCTTGCCCTACGTGCGCATGCTGGCCGAGAAATTCCCCGGGGTGAACATCATCCTCGACCACCTGGGCCGCCCGGACGTGCTCGACGGCCCGCCCTACGCCAACGCCGCCAGCCTGTTCGCGCTCGCCGACCTGCCCAACCTCTACCTGAAGCTGACGCCGCGCATCTTCGGCGACGTGGCAAAGGACAAGGCCAGCGCCGAGACCTTCTTCCCCCTGGTCGTCAAGGCGTTCGGCGCCCGGCGCATGGCCTGGGGCTCCAATTTCCCCACCTCGCCCGGCACCCTCAAGGAAATCCTGGCGACCGCCGAGCAGGGCCTGGCCTGCCTCACCGATGAAGACCGCCAGTGGATCTTCGGCAAGACCGCGCAAGCGCTGTACCCGGCACTGCGCTGAGGCTGCCCCCCCTTTCATGAGGAAATGAACATGAGCAACACCCGTCTCAACAGCATCATCCGCGCCTTCGAGTCCGGCAACCCTGCCTACATGGCCTTCGCCAAGCTGGACAAGCAGACCGCCATCGAAATGAGCGACTCCCCGTACGACGGCATCGTCTACGAGATGGAGCACAACCCGTACGATGTCAGCGCCCTGGGCGACTCCTTGCAGTACATGCTCAGCCGCAAGCAGATCGCCGAATCGGGCTCGGTGGCGCCACGGGTGACGCCGATCGCGCGCATCCCGGCCAACGGCATCGAGATGAACCAGAGCTTCGCCAAGCAGGTGCTGGACCGCGGCTGCTACGGCGTGATCTGGCCGCACGTGGCCACCGTCGAGCAGGCCTACAACGCCGTCGCCTCCTGCCGCTATGCCCGCCCCAAAGGCGCGGCGCTGTACGAGCCCAAGGGCGTGCGCGGCGACGGCCCGGCCAACGCCGCGCGCTACTGGGGCCTGACCATGGGCGAGTACTACCAGAAGGCTGACGTCTGGCCGCTGGCGCCACAGGGTGAAATCCTGGTGGGCCTGATGTGCGAGAGCACCCAGGCCATCGACAACCTGGACGACATGCTCGCCAACGTCCCCGGCATCGGTTTCATCCTGATCGGCGAAGGCGACCTCAGCCAGGAACTGGGCCTGCCACGCCAGTACGAGCACCCGGAAGTCCAGGACGCCATGCGCCGTATCGTCGAGACCTGCCGCAAGCACGACGTCATCGTCGGTAACCCCCATGTGACCGCCAACAACCATCGCCGCCTGTTGGACGAGGGCTACCGCGTGCTGCTGTCGGCGCCCAAGCGCTCCTACGGCGTGGTTGGCCAGGCGCGTGAACTGGCGGGGTACTGACCGATGAACGGCGCAGAAAGTCTCGTCTCGACCCTGGTCGACCAGGACGTGGACATTTGCTTTGCCAACCCGGGCACCTCGGAGATGCATTTCCTCGCAGCGCTGGGCGGCAACCCGCGGATGCGCAGCGTGCTGTGCCTGTTCGAAGGTGTCGCCACCGGCGCGGCCGACGGCTGGTACCGCATGAAGGACACGCCTGCCTCCACGCTCCTGCACCTGGGGCCGGGCCTGGCCAACGGCCTGGCGAACATCCACAACGCCAAGCGCGCCTCGTCGGGCATGGTCAACATCATCGGCGAACATTCGGCGTCACACCTCAAGTATGACCCGCCGCTGACCTCCGACATCGAAGGGCTGGCGCGCCCGCTGAGCCACTGGGTACGCCGCGCGGAATCGGCCGACTCCATCGCCTGGGACACCGCCCAGGCGGTGGCCAAGGCCAGCGAGCACCCCGGCCAGATCGCCACCTTGATCCTGCCGGGCGACGCGTCCTGGCAGCAGGCCAGCGCCGCCCCGGTGCTACCGCCGCCGGTGGCCGCCCGGCGCAAGGCTCCCAGCGCAGAGCGCGTCGAGCATGTGGCGCGGGTGCTGCGCTCGGGTGAGCCGACGCTGATCGTCCTCGCCAACAAGGCAACCCGCGGCGCGGCGCTGGAGAAGGCCGGCCGCGTCGCCGCGGCCACCGGGGCGCAATTGGGCTCGCAGTTCTTCACCGCCCGCATCGAGCGCGGCGCAGGTTTCGTGCCCCTTTCGCGCATCCCCTACGCCGTGCCACAGGCCATGGCCTTCCTCAAGGACTTCAAGCACATCATCACCGTGGAGACGCGCGAGCCCGTAGCGTTCTTCGCCTACCCGGACAAGCCGAGCCTGCTCAAGGCCGAGGGCACCCTGGTGCATGCGCTCGTCGAGGCGGACGAGGACAGCGAACTGGCCTTTGACATGTTGCTGCAGGCGCTGGGGGCCACCGCTGCGCGCGCGATTGTGCAGCCGCGCATCCAGACTGCCGTGCCCACCGGCGCGCTCAACCCCACCAGCATTGCCCACGCACTGGCAGCCGCCATGCCCGAGCATTGCATCCTGGTGGACGAGTCGCTGACCACCGGCCGCGAGTCCATCGGGCTGACCATCGGCGCGCAGCCCCACGACCTCATCAACAACATGGGCGGTTCCATCGGCTACGCCACGCCCGTGGCCACCGGCGCGGCGCTGGCCTGCCCGGAGCGCCGGGTGTTCTGCATGGTCGGCGATGGCAGCGCCATGTACACCATCCAGTCGCTGTGGACCCAGGCGCGCGAAAACCTCAACGTCACGACGATCATCTTCGCCAACAACACCTACGCCATCCTCAAGGCCGAGTACGCCAACATGGGGGCCGGCACGCCGGGGGAGCGCGCGCTATCGATGATCGACATCGACCGCCCGAGCATCGACTGGCAGGCCATGGCGAAAAGCATGGGGGTGCCCAGCGTCGCCGTGGATACCGCCGAGGGTTTCTACCGGGCCATGGCCAATTCGGCCCGCGAGCCCGGCCCTTGCCTGATCGAAGTCAAACTCTGAACCCGTCGCACATTCCAAGGAGCTTCCCATGGCGCTGACCCTGCGCACCAACCTGGCTGATTATCCGGTCACCAAGGCGATGAAGGACGGGCGCGTGACGTCCGACCTCGTCACGCTCGACTACTGCGGCCCCACGCCTGCGCACAACGGCTTCAAGGCCATGGTGCGCGAGAACCAGTTCGATGCCGGCGAACTGGCCATCGTCACCTTCCTGCAGGCCAAGGCCTACGGCAAACCCTACGTCCTGCTGCCTGCGCCGATTTCGGGGCGCTTCCAGCACCACTGCGCCGGCTTCAACCTTGACCTGGGGCACCTTGACCCCAAGGACCTGGAAGGCAAGCGCGTGGGCGTGCGCACCTATTCGCAGACCACCGCGCTGTGGATTCGCGGCGTGTTGCGCCATGAGTACGGGGTCAACCTCGACAAGGTCACCTGGATGACCCTCGGCGACGGCCACCTGGCCGAATACCATGACCCGGCCAACTGCGTGCGCCTGCCCGCAGGCTCCAATATCCCGCAGATGATGCTCGACGGTGAACTCGACGCGGCGCTGCTCGGCGAAGACATGCCCAAGGACCCACGCGTGCGCACCGTGGTGCCCGATGCGCACAACGCCGCCAAGGCCTGGTACGCGCGCGAAGGTTTCGTGCCCATCAACCACATGTTCGCCATTCACCAGGATATCTCCCGGCAACACCCCGAGGTGGTGAAGGAGATCTACCGCATGATCGCCGAAAGCCGCGCGCTCACCGAAGGCGGTGTGCCGGCCGTCTTCCCGCCCCTGGGGCTCGAGGCCAACCGCAAGGGGCTCAAGACCGCGATCGACTGGGCGTTCGACCAGAAGATCATCCCGCGCGCCATGTCGGTAGACGAACTGTTCGACGACGTGACCGGCAACCTCGGCTAACCGCAGCCGAACCACCCCTCCATCGTTAGACCCCAGCGCAGTGCCGGATGGCTGCGCCCCTACACGCCTTGGCCAAGGGCGCACGGGGGGCGCAGTCATCGGCATGCCTTTTGTTCAGCCCCCCAGCCTGGCGCCATGCCAAGGGAAACCGCAATGACCGTAGTAACCGAAGGTGCCGTACACATCAACCCGAGCCGCGCCCGGCTGATTGAACGCGCGATTGAGCGTGGCGAAGGCCAGCTCGCCGACTCCGGCGCCCTGGTCGTGACCACCGGCGAGCGCACCGGGCGTTCGCCCCAGGACCGTTTCATCGTCGACGAACCGGGCACGCGCCATGCCATCGACTGGGGCAAGGTCAACCGCCCTTTTGATGCAGGCAAGTTTGACGCCCTGTGGGAGCGGGTCGAGGGCTACCTGGCCGGCTGCGAGCAGTTCGTCTCGCGGGTTCACGTGGGCGCCGATCAACACCACTACCTGCCGGTGGTCATGACCACGCAGACGGCCTGGCAGCAGCTGTTTGGCCAGAACCTGTTCATTCGCCCGGAGGTTTACAACCCCAGGGGCAAGGACGAGTGGCAGATCCTCAACGCCGCCGGTTTCCACTGCGTTCCCGAGCGCGACGGCACCCGCAGCGAAGGGTGTGTCATCTTGAACTTTGCCCAGCGCAAGGTGCTGATCGCCGGCATGCAGTACGCCGGCGAAATGAAGAAGGCCATGTTCTCGGTGCAGAAATTCCTGCTGCCGCACCATGAAGTGCTGCCGATGCATTGCTCCGCCAACGTCGGTGACGATGGCAGCACCACGCTGTTCTTCGGTTTGTCCGGCACCGGCAAGACCACGCTGTCCGCAGACCCCGAGCGCTACCTGATCGGTGACGACGAGCACGGCTGGGGCGAAGGCGTGGTGTTCAACCTGGAAGGTGGCTGCTACGCCAAGACCATTGACCTGAGCCAGAAGCACGAGCCGATCATCTGGGACGCGATCCGCTTCGGCGCCCTGGTCGAGAACGTCGTCCTCAATGAGGCGCGAACCGCCGATTATGCCGACACTCGCCTGACCGAGAACGGCCGGTGCGCGTACCCGCTTGAGCACGTGGAAAAACGTACCAGGGACAACCTGGCTGGCGAGCCGCAGGCGATCATCTTCCTGACCTGCGACCTGGCCGGCGTGCTGCCCCCGGTGTCGATCCTGAGCAAGGACGCGGCGGCCTACCACTACCTGTCGGGTTACACGGCGCTGGTGGGTTCCACCGAGATGGGTTCAGGCGCGGGTATCAAGGCGACGTTCTCCACCTGCTTCGGCGCCGCCTTCCTGCCGCGCCCAGCGCGTGAATACGCCGACCTGCTGGTCAAGCGCATTGAAGCGTTTGGCTCGCAGGTCTACCTGGTCAACACGGGCTGGACCGGCGGCCCCTACGGCACGGGCGAGCGCTTCAGCATCCCGACGACGCGCCGAATCATCGCCGCGATCCAGAGTGGCGCCCTCGCAGGCGTTGAGACCGAGCACCTGGCCGTCCTTAACCTGTGGGTGCCCACCGCGGTGCCGGGTGTCGAGACCCGGCTGCTGAACCCGCGCAACACCTGGGCGGACCAGCACGCGTATGACGCCACCGCCCGGCAGCTGGCCGGGCAGTTCATCGCTAACTTCGCCCAGTTCAGCGGGGTTGATCAACGGATCATTGCGGCAGGGCCACGCCGGTAAAGTGGGCAAACACCGGCTGCGGGATGCTCGCCTCGAAACCGCTCGGGGTGAGCATCCCGGATTGGGGGTCGATCTTGAAGGAGGTCACACTGTCGGATTTCAGGTTGGCGACCACCAGCCAATGACCGGCAGCCCCGATAGCCAATTCCCACGGGTAGCTGCCGCCCGAGCTGATCCGCTGGATCGGCTCCAGGCACGCACCCTGGGCGATGCGGTAGACCACCAGGGTATCGGTGCTTCGATCGGCGACGTAGAGGAATTTCTCCCCGGGGCCGATCTTCATCGACGAGGCGCTTTTTGGCCCGGTGAACCCTGCCGGGAAGGTATCCACCGAGGCGCCGTAGCGGAGGGTTTGCGTTGCGGGTTCCCAGGTCACGCAGCGCACCTGTGCCGAGAGCTCGGACAGCAGGAACCCGTGCCGGCCATCCTGCTGGAATTCGATGCCTCGCGGCCCGGTGCCCGGTGCCATTTGCACGAATGGCGTGGGGCCTTCGGCCAACTGATTACCCTTGCCCTTCAGCTGGTACATGAACACCCTGTCTGCGCCGAGGTCGGGCACCAGCAGCTCGTGTGTGCCTTTGACCAGGGTAATGCTGTGGGCATGGGCCTGGGTCTGCCTGGCAGTCGGCCCCGTGCCGAAGTCCGCGAGCATCGAGCTGACTGGCTGAACCTTGCCGTCGGCTGCCAGCGGTAGCACCGCCACCTGGCCGCCGCCGTAATTGGCCACCACGAGGCTGTGATGCAACCCGTCATAAAGCATATGGGTAGGGCCACTGCCACCCGACCCGACGCGGTTGAGTTCCGTCAATGCACCAGACGCTCGGTCCATACTGAAGGCTACAACTTCGCCATTGGCCTCGCCGCTGTTGCCAACTTCACTGACGCTATAGAGAAAGTGGCCGCCAGGGTCTTGTACAAACCAAGTGGGGCGAAGCACTTTTGCGGTTTTCTGGACGTTCGAGAAACTGCCATTATCGAGATTGAAAACAGCGTTATAAATATAATCCCCATGGGTGCCAAAGTAGACTCTGGTTGCGCTGTTGTTTTCAGACGCTGCAGACGCCAGGGAACCACAGAGCGCAACGAATAACGCGCCGAGCTTCATGCTTTTTAGAACGTCCATACCCATGACCTTAGTCTCCTGCCCGGCAGTGAATTTATAATTCGACGTTATCCAGCGGTCTCTACGCCTGGCTACTGTTCAAGGCGGTGCTGGCCATGGGTGCGCTTGCCACCTGGGGCCCATTGATCTTCGGCGCCCAGGCACGTCTCATCAGCACCACGGTGCTGGTGATGCCCAAGAACAGGAAAACGAAGATCGCGATCATCGGCAGCGTATAACTGTGGCCGACATGCAACAGCCAGCCCGACAGGCTGGCCGACACACCCCCCGCAAGACTCGTCGCCACTTGTTGAAGCCCGGTGTTCAAGCCGGTCGCCTGCTTGGGAATCAGCGTCAGCTTCACCAGCGCTAGGTTGTTGGTGGTGACCAGGCCCAGCAGCGTCAAGGACAGCACGTTCCAGCACAGGGCCACCGCCACGCTCGACGCATAAGCGCCGAACAACACGGTCATGCCGCCAGTAAAACCGGCCACCATGAAGGCTTTGCGCACCGCCACCGCGTCGTGCCCGCGCAGGATCAATCGGTCTGCCGCCCAGCCGCTGACCGCGGCCCCGAGCGCTACGCCACAAAAGCTCAGTGCCGTGTAAAAGCCCGCCTGCGTCAACGACAGCCCCCGTTGCTCGACGAGGTAGGCCGGCATCCAGGTCATGCAGAAGAACACGAAGTAGGCGTAACAGAAGTTGGTGATCAACCCGCCCCACACCACCGGGCTCGCCAGCAGATTGCGCAGCGGCACGGTCGCCGCGTGCTGCTGTCGTTTGGCTAACTCGGCGCGGTCCGGGAAGTCGTTGCGCACCATCAGGAACCAGGGCAGCAGCCACACCAAGCCGGCCAGGCCGGTCACCATGAACATGACTTTCCAGGAGGTGCCTGCAATCAGCCAGGCCGCCAGGGGCGCGCCCAGGGCCGGCCCCATCTTGCCGCCAATCGCGTAGATGGCCAGCGCGGAGCCCTTCTGGGTTTCTTCGAAGCAGTTGGCGATGTACCGATAGGTCGCCGGCACCACGACGGCTTCGGCCGCACCAATGATGACGCGCACCACCAGCAGCGCGCCGAGGGAATTCACCAGGCCGGTGGCCGCCGCCGCTACGCACCAGAGGAAGAAGCAGATCGCGTACGGCCACTTGACGCCGTAGCGGTCCACCAGCCAGCCCATGGGCAGTTGTAACACGCCGTACGCCCAGAAGACCGATGAACCTAGCCAGCCTCTTTCGACGTGCGTCAGGGCAAATTCCCGAATGAATTGAGGATCGGCCATGGCGGCCGACATGCTGGAGCGGTCTGTCCACGCAATCATCAAGCCGAATGCGAGCAGGACGATGACGCCCCAACGGTTTTCGAGGCGTACGGCTTTCTGGATACTCTCCACTGCTTCCTCTCAGACCTGTTTTTTTAATTGTTGTCAGTCAAGACGTCCGTCGTTTCCGCGAACCCCACCGGGTGGTTGCCTGGACGCTCGGTGACGATCATCAACCGGGGCCAGCGGGCGGGTCCAGTGAGTTTTGTGGAGTGCCTGTTAACCAAACGGTATACCCCGTCTCAGCACGCCAACTGCCCCTCGCAGCGGCCAACGAGACAGGGTTTACATTCTGCGCAAGGCTGTGATTTGCTAAATGGCATGCACCGGGTCGGCACGTTGACCGTTGCCAAGGAGCCGTTATGACGCACAGTTCGAAAACAACCTATCGACACGAGTCAGACACCAAGGTCACGCTCAAGACGGTGCCCAAGGTCCGCTTGTATGTGGAGCGGCGCGAGGAAGAAGAGCATTGGTTCGTCAACATCGGCCACGTCACCGAACGCGGCCGCTGGCGCACCGAACCTCATGCGCATCCCGGGTACGGCCAGATTATCTTCGTCCGCAGCGGCAACGGTGTGATGAATCTCGAGGGTTCGAGCATCCCGTTCGAAGGGCCGTGTGTGTTGTTGCTGCCGACCGAATGCGTGCATGGGCTCGATTATGAAAACGACGTGGACCGCTGGGTGGTGACCATCGAGGTGTCCTACCTGGCCCAGCTCTACGCCCGCCTCCACGCGTTCATCCAACTGTGGTCCCTGCCGCGGATGATTGCGGTGCCATCAACGACCGGCATGGCAAGCGAACTCTTCGACCTTATCACGCGGCTGGCGCAGGAACTGGACGCCAAACTGTTCGGTCACGTGGTAGGCGCCGAAGCCCTGCTGACCCAGATGTTCCTGCTGCTGGTTCGCCAGGCCCGCCTCGATCAGCCGGACGATGGCGGCGCCTCTGGCAATGAGACCCGCCTGGCAGAACGCTACCGTGAACTCATCGATCAGCATTACCGGCAAAACCTGCCATTGCAGGACTACGCGTCGATGATGGGCGTGTCGGTGGTGCAGTTGCGCGCCGCTTGCGCGGCAGCCACCGGGCACAGCCCGACGAAGATGATCCACGCGCGCATCATCACCGAAGCGAAACGGAACCTGATTTTTGGCGAGATGGCCATCGAACAGATTGCCTTCGGCCTGGGCTTTTCCGACGCCGCGTACTTCACGCGCTTTTTCCGCCGGGAGGTGGGTGAGGCCCCCAGCCAATTCCGGCTGACGGCGCGGGAACAGTCGCAACGAGCGAAATAAGTCGCGTCGCACCTTGCTTCCTTTTCCATGAATCGTGGCGCCAGCCGTGCGCGCGGGCCACTTGCGCCCGCCTTCCCCACCGTCCCGCAAAAAATGCCAGCGAATCTCACTTTTGTGTAAAGGCATAGGCCTGGCCGCCCAATAACATTCCCTCCAAGCACCGTAAAAAATACCCAGTGCCCACTTTCATCAGCCAGTTGACTTCGGTGCGACCGAATCAAGTGTGGCGAACAACCACGCCTGGCTGATGAATATAAGTCCCATGCAACGTGTTTTATAAAAACAACAAAATCAATACGGATGGAAACATGAGAAAAACTTTCAAACCTTTGCCCAGGTTGCTGCTCGGCACGGCGATTCTCTGTTGTTTAAGCGAGTATGTTTTCGCTGAAGAGATCATTGATGCACCGACGACGTCCGCTTCGCCACAGGCCACACTAATCCAGCAAACGCCAGACACTACCAACGCGCCGCACGCGTTTCCGGACCTTGCGAAGTTGGACGAACAGGTTGGCAAGCCGCCGGTGTCGTGGAACGACACTTTTATCGGCTATCGCGTCGGCAATGATTTCCACTTCCCGGGTGTTGCCGACAAGATCAAGCAGAACATTGGTTACCTGACATCCACCGGCGGCTTCAAGTACGGCAGCTATGCCTTTAACGTCGATTACCGGGTGTCAGACTCGGCGAACCCGGAGGCTGGCGGGCCGAACAATGGGGGGGCGCAGGAGGTGTACAGCGTGGGCCGTGTCACGGCGAGCGCCAGCAAGATTTTTGGCCGGCAAATCGGCATTGGCGTGATCCGCGACGTCGGCCTGACCGGGGGGTATGAATTCGGCACGAAGAACGATGCCTACGCCCAGCGAGCCCGCATGCTGGTGCTGGGTGGAACAGTCGAGTTCGCCCTGCCGCGCGGCTTCTGGAACCTGACCGTCGGTGCGCGCACCGAGAGCAACCATAACGGCATTGTCGGCACGGACGTGGACTACGACACCGCCGCGCACCTCGAAAGTACCTGGCTCTATCCGTTCCGCGCAGGCCCGGTGCCCTTGATCTTCCGTGGTTTTGTCAGCATCACGGGGCCAAAGGGCAAAGATGGTTTTGGCGTTAAAACGACAACCGAATACCTCACCCGCGCTGCGTTGCTGGCCGACATCGGCTCATTCGCCGGTCAACCGCGCACGCTGTATGCGGGTGTCGGTTACGAGTACTGGAAGAACATGTTCGGCACGCCGAGTGATGAAGCGGTCAACACCAGGACGTCGACCCCGATGCTCCAGGTTGAAGTGCATTTCTAATCGATTGCCCGCAAGCCCTGTAGCAGCGGCCATTGGGCCGCGTCCCGGCCCACGCGGTGCCCGGGACGCGGCCTGCGGCCGCTGCTACGGGGGCGGTGCGTGAAAAAACCGCAGCCCTGTAGCAGCGGCCATGGGCCGCGTCCTGGCCCGCACGGTGCCCGGGACGCGGCCTGCGGCCGCTGCTACGAGTGCAGCGCGTGAAAAAACGCACCCCTGTAGCAGCGGCCATGGGCCGCGTCCTGGCCCCACGCGGTGCCCGGGACGCGGCCTGCGGCCGCTGCTACGGGGCGGCGCGTGAAAAAACCGCAGCCCTGTAGCAGCGGCCATGGGCCGCGTCCTGGCCCGCGCGGTGCCCGGGACGCGGCCTGCGGCCGCTGCTACGGGGGCGGCGCGGGAAAAAACCGTAGCCCTGGAGCCGCGG
>NZ_JBWGIG010000029.1:0-18215 GCF_056312595.1 Pseudomonas sp. GYB4201
CAAGGCCGGCTCCTACGCGGTCGTGGTAGGAGCCGGCCTTGGCCGCGATGCAGACGCCGCGATCGACGGGCAACAGAATGAAAGGTGTGTACTGTTTCCAGATTTATCTGGAACAATTGCCTTAAGTTTTGAGAACATACGATTCGCAGTGTGACCGGTAGTCCAAAAACGGTCGCGGATCGACGTATTTAGTCTGATTTTCACAACCGCAAATCATCATGTAGTATGCCGCAGCGCGGACTACATAATGACAATCGATGTCTGCCGAAGGCGCCTGTGAAAATACGTGAAGCCTCTGGCACGCGCTTGAGGGTCTGCCCAGCCGCCCGTCAGGGCACGTTCTGGCAGCGTATTTAGAGAAGCGCTACAGGCTTTAATACAAGAGCTGAATAGCTGAGCAGAGTGAGGCAAGCAATGACTGAACACGTTCAAGTCGGTGGCCTTCAGGTCGCCAAAGTCCTGTTCGACTTCGTGAACAACGAAGCCATTCCCGGAACCGGCCTTGCGGCCGAGCAGTTCTGGGCCGGGGCGGAAAAGATCATCAACGACCTCGCTCCGAAGAACAAAGCGCTACTGGCCAAACGTGACGACCTGCAAGCCCGCATCGACGGCTGGCACCAGGCACGCCAGGGCCAGGCTCATGACGCTGCGGCTTACAAGGCCTTCCTGCAGGAAATCGGTTATCTGCTGCCAGAAGCGGCGGACTTCCAGGCCTCGACGCAAAACGTCGACGAAGAAATTGCCCACATGGCCGGCCCGCAACTGGTGGTGCCGGTGATGAACGCCCGCTTTGCCCTCAACGCCTCCAACGCCCGCTGGGGTTCGCTGTACGACGCGCTGTACGGCACCGACGCCATCAGCGAGGAAGGCGGCGCCGAGAAAGGCAAGGGTTACAACAAGGTGCGTGGCGACAAGGTCATCGCCTTCGCTCGCGCTTTCCTCGATGAAGCCACGCCCCTGGCCGCCGGCTCCCACGTGGACTCCACTGGCTACAAGGTTGTCGACGGCAAGCTGGTGGTCAGCCTCAAGGGCGGCAGCAACAGCGGCCTGCGCGACGACGCCCAGCTGGTCGGCTACCAGGGCGATGCCAGCGCCCCGACCGCCGTACTGCTGAAGAACAACGGCCTGCACTTCGAGATCCAGATCGACGCCCAGAGCCCCATCGGCCAGACCGATGCCGCCGGCGTCAAGGACCTGCTGATGGAAGCGGCCCTGACCACCATCATGGACTGCGAAGACTCCGTCGCCGCCGTGGACGCCGACGACAAGGTGGTGATCTACCGCAACTGGCTGGGCCTGATGAAGGGCGACCTGGCCGAGCAAGTGTCCAAGGGCGGCAGCACCTTCACCCGCACCATGAACCCGGACCGCCACTACACCGCCCCCAACGGCGGCGAGGTGAAGCTGCACGGTCGCTCGCTGCTGTTCGTGCGCAACGTCGGTCACCTGATGACCATCGACGCCATCCTCGACGCCCAGGGCAACGAGGTGCCGGAAGGCATTCTCGATGGCCTGGTCACCAGCCTGGGCGCGATCCACAGCCTCAACGGCAGCAGCACCCGCAAGAACAGCCGCACCGGCTCGGTGTACATCGTCAAGCCGAAGATGCACGGCCCTGAAGAAGCCGCGTTCACCAACGAGCTGTTCGGCCGCATCGAAGAGGTGCTGGGCCTGGCACGCAACACCCTCAAGGTCGGCATCATGGACGAGGAACGCCGTACCACGGTGAACCTCAAGGCCTGCATCAAGGCTGCCAGCGAGCGCGTGGTGTTCATCAACACCGGCTTCCTGGACCGCACCGGCGACGAGATCCACACCTCCATGGAAGCCGGCGCGGTAGTGCGCAAGGCTGCCATGAAGGCGGAAAAATGGATCGGTGCCTACGAGAATTCCAACGTCGACATCGGCCTGAAGACCGGCCTGCAAGGCCGCGCGCAGATCGGCAAGGGCATGTGGGCCATGCCCGACCTGATGGCCGCCATGCTCGAACAGAAGATCGCCCACCCGCTGGCCGGTGCCAACACCGCCTGGGTGCCGTCGCCGACCGCCGCCGCGCTGCACGCGCTGCACTACCACAAGGTCGACGTGTTCGCCCGCCAGGCCGAACTGGCCAAGCGCACCCCGGCATCGGTGGACGACATCCTCACCATCCCGTTGGCGCAGAACACCAACTGGTCGGCCGAGGAAATCCAGAACGAGCTGGACAACAACAGCCAGGGCATCCTCGGCTACGTGGTGCGCTGGATCGACCAGGGCGTAGGTTGCTCGAAGGTGCCGGACATCCATGACGTGGGCCTGATGGAAGACCGCGCCACCCTGCGCATCTCCAGCCAGCTGCTGGCCAACTGGCTGCGCCATGGCATTGCCAGCGAAGCGCAGATCCTCGAAAGCCTGAAGCGCATGGCGCCGGTGGTTGACCGCCAGAACGCCAACGACCCGCTGTACCGCCCGCTGGCCCCGGACTTCGACAGCAACATCGCCTTCCAGGCGGCGGTGGAGCTGGTGATTGAAGGTGCCAAGCAACCGAACGGCTACACCGAGCCAGTGCTGCACCGCAAACGCCGCGAGTTCAAGGCCCGCAACGGGCTGTAAACCGAAACCCGCCTGACGGCAGCGCTACACTGTAGCCGCTGCCGCAGGCTGCGCTGGCCCTGCGCCTCACTGGAAATCTCCAGCGAACAAACCGGCCAGCGCAGCCTCCGGCAGCGGCTACGGTTTTACTCCAGGCCCAATTCCTTTTTCGCCAGCGCCACCAGATGCTGGGTATCAATAGGCTTGAGCAGGAAATCCACCACGCTCAAGTGCATGGCCGCAATCGCATCCTTCACCCCCGCATCCCCCGACATGATGATGATCGGCATCGCCGCGCGATCGGATTCGCGCACCTTGCGGATCAGGTCCAGGCCGGTATGGGGCGACATGCGCAGGTCGGTCACCAGCAGGCCGATGGCCTTGTTCGAGGCGAGCAGTTGCAACGCTTCGGCGGCGCTGCCCGCGGTCAGGCAGGCAATGCCCTGCAGGCCAAGGATTTCGGCCAGCAACTCTCGCGAAACCTGGTCATCGTCGACGATCAAAGCCTGCTGCGGCGGCAAATCCGGCACCTGCATCACAGCACTCAGCGCCTCGCGCTCGGCATCGCTCAAAATATCGTGATCGGACATATGCCTCTCATCATAGGGAAAACCAGGTGCGTCACCTGGTTGAGACCGCAGACGAGTGGCATTACCTGTGCACTTCGTCGGGTCGTCACGTGAAGATCAGCATGATGTCGAGGAAACCCGCGCAGTTGAAGCATTTTTTTTAGACTTACGTCCAATGGGATCCCCAGCCCATCAGGCCGACCATGTTGAACGATAAGAACAATGCGGTCATGGACATGAGTAAACCGGACGCCTATGCCCTCGCGGGCAGGTCAGCAGTGCAGCAGAACATTCAGGGAACCCTGCAATTCCTGCAGCGCTACGCGCCTTTCAACCAGCTGGACCAAGCCCATTTGTCCTACCTGGTGGAGCAGTGCCAGCTACGTTTCTACGCCGCCGGCGAGAGCATCATCAAGCCCGCCGACGGGCCGGTGGAACACTTCTACATCGTCAAGCAGGGGCAAGTGGTGGGCGAACGCCCGCACACCTCGAAACGCGGCACCGAGACCACCTTCGAAATCGCCACCGGCGAGTGCTTCCCCCTGGCGGCCCTGCTGGGCGAACGGGCTACCCGCACCGAGCACCTGGCGGCCCAGGACACCTTCTGCCTGCAACTGCCCAAGGCGGCGTTCATCAAGCTGTTCGCGCTGTCGGCGCCGTTTCGCGACTTCGCCCTGCGCGGGGTCAGCAGCCTGCTCGACCAGTTCAACCTGCAGGTGCAACGCCGCGCCGCGGAAACCCTGGGCACGCAGTATTCGCTCAACACCCGCCTGGGCGAGCTGGCCATGCGTCACCCGGTAACCTGCGACGCCCAGACCCCGCTGCGCCAGGCCGTGGCGCTGATGCACGAACAACAGGTGGGCAGCATCGTCATCGTCGACGAGCGCCGTTATCCACAGGGCATTTTCACCCTGCGCGACCTGCGCCAGGTGGTGGCCGACGTCGATGCCGACTTCACTCAGCCCATCGCCCGGCACATGATCGCCGCGCCCTTTTACCTGAGCCCCGATGCCAGCGCGTTCGACGCCGCCATGGCCATGACCGAGCGACACATCGCCCACGTCTGCCTGGTGCGTGACGGCCGCCTGTGCGGCGTGGTCAGCGAGCGCGACCTGTTTTCCCTGCAGCGCGTGGACCTGGTGCACCTGGCGCGCACCATCCGCAACGCCGGGCGGCTGGAGCAACTGGTGAGCCTGCGCGGCGACATCAGCCAGCTGGTGGAACGCATGCTCGCCCACGGCGCGTCGTCCACGCAGATCACCCAGATCATCACCCTGCTCAACGACCACACCGTGTGCCGGGTGATCGAACTGGTGCTGCAAGACAAAGGCGACCCCGGCGTGCCGTTCAGCTGGCTGTGCTTCGGCAGCGAAGGCCGCCAGGAGCAGACGCTGTTCACCGACCAGGACAACGGCATCCTGTTCGAGGCCCGCGATGCGGCCCACGCCGCCGAAATCCGCGGCAAGCTGTTGCCCATCGCCCACCAGGTCAACCTCAACCTGGCGCAGTGCGGCTTCGCCCTGTGCCAGGGCAACATCATGGCCGGCAACCCCGAGCTGTGCCTGTCGCGCAGCGAATGGGCGCGGCGCTTCGCCGCCTTCGTGCGCGAGGCCACCCCGGAGAACCTGCTGGGCTCCAGCATCTATTTCGACCTGCGCGTGGTGTGGGGTGATGAACAGGGCTGCGCGCAACTGCGCCGCCAGGTCCTCGAGCAAGTAGGCGACAACCGCCTGTTCCAGCGCATGCTGGCCGAGAACGCCCTGCGCCAGCGCCCGCCGGTGGGGCGTTTCCGCGAGTTCGTGCTCAGCCGCAAGGGCAGCGACAAGGCCGGCACCCTGGACCTCAAGGCCCAGGGCCTGAACCCCTTCGTCGACGGCGCGCGGCTGCTGGCCCTGGCCAACAACATCGAAGCCACCAACACCCTGCAGCGCCTCCGCCAGCTGGTGGCCCGGGAGGTCATCGACAAGCTCGACGGCGCTGCCTACGAAGAGGCCTACCACTTCATCCAGCAGACGCGCATGCAGCAGCACCAGCGCCAGACCCGCGACAACCAGGCCTGGTCCAACCGCATCGACCCTGACAGCCTCAACGACCTCGACCGGCGCATCCTGCGCGAATCCCTGCGCCAGGCCCAGCGCCTGCAGGCCAGCCTGACGCTGAGGTACCAGCTATGAGCCTGTTCGCCTGGCTGCGCCCGGCCGCGCCCAGCCTCAACCCGGCGCAGCAGCTGGCGCTGCAGCGCTTGAGTGCCCCGGCTGTATTGGGTGATTGCAGCCTGCGCCAGCAACGCTGGGTGGTGCTGGACCTGGAGACCACCGGGCTCAACGTCAACCGCGACCTGCTACTGTCCATCGGCGCAGTGGTGATCGAGGACGGCGCCATCGACCTGTCCCAGCAGTTCGAATGCACCTTGCAGCGCCCCGGCCACAAGCCCGGGCCCAGCGTGCTGCTGCACGGCCTGGGCCCCGACGCCATCGCCGCCGGCTGCGCCCCCGCCGACGGCCTGCTGGACTTCATGGATTTCGTCGGCGACAGCCCGGTGCTGGCCTTCCACGCCCCGTTCGACCAGCGCATGCTGGGCCGCGCGCTCAAGGACACCCTGGGCTACAAACTGCAGCACAGCTTCATCGACGTGGCCGAACTGGCGCCGCTGCTCAACCCTCAGACCGTGCTGCGCGAAGCCTCGCTGGACGACTGGATCGCCCAGTTCGGCCTGCAGGTGGACGAGCGCCACAACGCCAGCGCCGACGCCTTCGTCACCGCGCAACTGGTGCTGATCCTGCTCAGCCAGGCCCGGCGCCTGGGCCTGGACAGCCCGGCGCTGCTGATGGGGCGCCTGGCCCAATGGCGCCGGCGCCAGGCCATGCCTAGCTTGTAGTCCCACGCTGTAGCCGCTGCCGCAGGCTGCGCTGGCCCCCCGCCCCGCTGAGGATCCCCAGCGTATGCAAGGACCAGCGCACCCAGCGGCAGCGGCTCCACGGGATCGTTTCCACCGACGAACGCCAATTGCACAACGACATCATCCCTGACACAATCGCGAATAATTCTCGTTAGTTTGAATACTTGCATTCGGGGAACGTCTTGTCGTCAGCCCATAGCCCTCATGGTGAACTGGTCGGTGCGCTTTATCGCGACCACCGTGGTTGGCTATTGGCCTGGCTGCGACGCAACATCGCCTGCAGCCAGCGCGCCGAAGACCTCAGCCAGGACACCTTCGTGCGCCTGCTGGGCCGCGAGCAGCTCAGCGCGCCCCGTGAGCCGCGGGCGTTCCTGGCGGCCATCGCCAAGGGCCTGCTGTTCGATCACTTTCGGCGTGCCGCCCTGGAGCAGGCCTACCTGGCCGAGCTAGCGCTGGTGCCCGAAGCCGAACAGCCCTCCCCCGAACAGCAACAGCTGATCCTCGAAGACCTGCAGGCCATCGACCAGATGCTCGCCAAGCTGTCGAGCAAGGCGCGCACCGCCTTCCTGCTCAACCGCCTGGAAGGCCTGGGCCATGCCGAAATCGCCGAGCGCCTGGGCGTGTCGGTGCCGCGGGTGCGCCAGTACCTGGCCCAGGGCATTCGCCAGTGCTACATCGCCTTGTACGGGGAACCGACATGAGCCGCACCGGTCCGGTCTCGGCGCGGGTGCTCGACGCGGCCATCCAGTGGCAGCTGTCGCTGGAGCCCGGCAACCCTGCGCAGCAGGCCGAGTTCGCCCGCTGGCACGCCGCCGACGAGGAACACGCCCGCGCCTGGCAACAGCTGGGCATGCTCGACCAGCGCCTGCGCGTGGCCCCGGCTGCGGGCCGCAAGGCCCTGCTCAGCAGCGCCGGCAGCGCCCGCCAGCGCGTGCGCAAGCTGGGCAGCGGCCTGGCCAGCGTGGTGCTGGTGCTGGGCCTGGGCACCTTCGGCCTCAAGCAGTGGCTGCCGCTGGGCTACTGGCTGGCCGACGCACGCACCGCCACCGGCGAGCAGCGCACCGTGACCCTGGCCGACGGCACCCAGGTGGAGCTCAACACCCACAGCGCCATCGACGTGCGCTTCGACCAGCAGCAGCGCCTGATCGTGCTGCGCGAAGGCGAGATCCTGGTGCAGACCGGCCACCCGGCCGGCGAGCAGCGGCCCTTCATCGTCGAAACCCGCGACGGCCGCCTGCGCGCCCTGGGCACGCGCTTCCTGGTGCGTCGCGAAGACCAGGGTACGCGCCTGGGCGTGCTGAAGTCCGCCGTGGCCGTGCATGCTCAGGAACTGCCCGGCGAGATGGTCCTGCACGAAGGCCAGCAGATGCTGGTGCAACGCGATGCGCTCGGTGAAGCCGTGGCCCTGCGGCCCGGCGCCGACGCCTGGACCCGCGGCATGCTGGTGGTAGATAACGCGCGCCTGGGCGACCTGGCCCACGAACTGTCGCGCTACCGCCCTGGCTTCCTGGAAGTGAGCCCGAACGTGGCCGACCTGCGCATCACCGGCAGCTTCCCGCTGAACGACACCGACCTGGCCCTGCGCGCCCTGATGCCGACCCTGCCGATCCAGATCCAGCAGCACACCCGCTGGTGGGTCAGCCTGGAAGCACGGCCTGAGACGCCGCCGAAGATCTAAATCTAAATTATTTTCGATCAGCCCTATCACTTTTGCGATTTCGTCCGGCACAGAGGCAATTGAGAAATATTCCCTGTCAGGAGTGCCGCATGTCCCGCCCGTTCCCCTCCCTGCTGCGACCCAGCCTCATGGCCGTCGCCATTGCCCTCGCCGTGCCGCTGAGCAGCACCGCGCTGCAAGCCGCCGAGCAGGCCAGCCAGCTGCGCAGCTACAACCTGCCAGCCGCGCCGCTGGCCAGCACGCTGAACCAGATCGCCAGCGGTGCCGGCCTGGTGCTGGCCATCGAGCCGGGCCTGGTGGCGGGCAAGACCAGCGCACCAGTGAACGGGCAATTCGATGCCGCCGGCGCGCTGCGCCAGGCCCTGGCCGGGACTGGCCTGCAACTGGTGCAGACCAGCGCTGGCACTTTTACGTTGATCGCAGCCCCAGAAGGGACACTGGCGCTGCCTGACACCAACGTGAACGCGGCCAGCGACTCCGAAAGCGCCTGGGGCCCGGCCACAGGCTACCTGGCCACCCGCACTGCGGCAGGGACCAAGACCGACACCGCGCTGGTGGAAGCACCGCGCTCGATTTCCGTGGCCACCCGCCAGCAGATGGAAGACCGCGGCGTGCAGACCCTGGAAGACGCCGTTAAATACATGCCCGGCATCGTCTCGGCCAGCTACGGCAGTGACACCCGCTACGACTGGCTGCGCGTGCGCGGCTTCGAACCGACCCAGTTCCTGGATGGGTTGCCGCTGCCGAAGGGTGCCTACGCCACTGCCAAAATCGAAACCTGGGACCTGGACCGCATCGCCCTGCTGCGAGGGCCTGCTTCGTCGCTGTACGGCCAAACCCCGCCCGGCGGGCTGCTTGACATGGTCAGCCGTCGGCCCAGCGATGTAACCAGTCATGAAATTTCCCTGGAGTATGGCAGCGACAACTGGCGCCAGATCGACTTCGCCAGCACCGGCAAGATCGACGATGAAGGCAAGTTCCTCTATGGCGTCAGCGGCGTGATCCGCGACAGCGGCACGCAGATCGACCACATCGACAACAAGCGCTACAACATCGCCCCCAGCCTGACCTGGAACATCGACCCGGACACCAAGCTGACCTTCCTCAGCCAGTTCACCCGTGACGATACCGGCGCCACCAGCCAGTTCCTGCCGATCCAGGGCACCAAGATCAGCTCGCCGTTGGGCGAGATCTCCCACCACAAGAACCTGGGCGATCCCAACTACGATTACTACGACCGCACCTACTATTCGCTGGGCTATGCGTTCGAGCACCGCTTCAACGACGTCTGGCAGTTCCACCAGAACCTGCGTTACTCCAAGACTGACCTGGAGTTCCAGACCATTACCGTGGGTTCCTATCCTTACACCCTGGTCGATGCAGACGGCAACGTAGGCCGGATGTCGACCAACGTCGACGAAGACATCAGCCAATTCGCCGTGGACAGCAATTTCCAGGCTGACTTCGCCACGGGTGACATCAGCCACACCGTGCTGATCGGCACCGACCTGCAGCACATCAACAACAATTACCTGTCGATCTACGGCTTCAACGTGCCGTCGACCAACGTGCTCAACCCGGTGTACACCGACACCATCACCCGCCCTGCTCGCTCGACGGCCTACTACGACTACGACCAGAAAACCACCCAGACCGGCGTCTACGTGCAAGACCAGATGGCCCTGGACAAGTGGCGCTTCACCCTGGGCGGCCGCGAGGATTGGGTGCACACCGGCACCAAGTTCCACAACGACGGCAATGCCACCAACACCGAGCGTGACAGCAATTTCAGCCTGAACTCGGCGGTCAGTTATGTGTTCGATTCCGGCGTGGTGCCATACCTGTCGTACGCCGAGTCGTTCCAGCCAACCACTGGCGCCGACATGACCGCGGTGAGTTCGCTGAAACCCACTCAGGGTAAGCAGTGGGAACTGGGCATCAAGTATCAGCCACCGGGTTCCAAGACCCTGCTGACCGCTGCCGTGTATGACCTGACGCAAAAAAATGTCACCGTCACCAGCAACGTGGGCGGTGTGTCGGTGACCGGCCAGACCGGTGAAGTCAAGGTCAAGGGCCTGGAGCTCGAGGCCACCAGCGACCTGACCGACAACCTCAAGCTGATTGCTTCCTACACCCTGGCGAAATCCGAGGTACAGGACGGCGTCAACAAGGGCAACCGCCTGCCCCTGATGCCCAACCAGCAAGCCTCCCTGTGGGCCGACTACACCTGGCACCAGGGCCTGCTGGAAGGCTTCGGCATCGGCGGCGGCGCGCGCTACACCGGCAACACCTACGGCGACCAGGCCAACACCTGGCTGGGCAAGGCCGACGCCTACACCGTGTTCGACGCCTCGGCCCACTACGACCTGGGCGTGCTGTCGGGCTCGCTGAAGGGCGCGTCCCTGGGCCTGACCGCCAAGAACGTGTTCAACAAGGACTACATCAGCACCTGCGACAGTTACTATTGCTACTACGGCGACCAGCGCAGCGTGGTCGCCAGCGCCACCTACAAGTGGTAATGGCCTGACGCACCACACAAGCCGCCCCCCGGGGCGGCTTTGTCTTTTCGGACGCCTGTGAAATGAAAAATAAAACAATTCGTCGCTGGTCCTTCGTGCACACCTGGTCCAGCCTCATCTGCACGCTGTTTCTGTTGCTGCTGGCCATCACCGGCCTGCCGCTGGTGTTCCATCACGAGATGGAAGCCCTGCTCGGCGACGCCCCGCATTACCGCGAGTTGCCGGCGGACACGCCCAAGCTCGACCTGCAACAACTGGTCGAGGCGGCCCTGGCCCACCGCCCTGGCGAGGTGGTGCAGTACTTCGGCTGGGACGAGGACCATCCCGAAGGCATGTTCGCCATCACCGCGGCCACGCCCGGCACCGAGCCCAATTCGTCGCACACCTTCAGCCTCGACACCCGCACCGGCGAGGTGGTGGAAACCCCGGCGGCCAATGGCGGCTTCATGATGGTCATGCTGCGCCTGCACGTAGACATGTACGCCGGGCTGCCGGGCAAGCTGCTGCTGGCGTTCATGGGCCTGCTGTTCGTGCTGGCCATTGTCTCCGGGGTGGTGCTGTACGCGCCGTTCATGGGCCGCCTGAAGTTCGCCAGCGTGCGCCGCGAACGCTCGCGCCGGGTGCGCTGGCTGGACCTGCACAACCTGATCGGCATCGTCACCCTGACCTGGGCGCTGGTGGTGGGCGTGACCGGCGTAGTCAACGCCTGCGCCGACCTGCTGATCGCCGCCTGGCGCAGCGACACGCTGAGCGCCATGGTCGCGCCCTATCACGACGCCCCGCCGCTGACCCAACTGGCCCCCGCCTCGCGCCTGCTGGCCATTGCCGAAGCCGCGGCGCCGGGCATGCAGGCCGATTTCATCGCCTTCCCCGGTACGCTGTTCTCCAGCGCGCACCATTACGCGGTGTTCATGAAAGGCGCCACGCACCTGACCTCGCACCTGCTCACCCCGGTGCTGATCGACGCCAGCACCCTGGCCGTCACTGCCGTGGGCGAGCGCCCCTGGTACATGAACGCCCTGGGCCTGTCGCAGCCGCTGCACTACGGCGACTACGGCGGCCGGCCGATGCAGATCCTGTGGGCGGTGCTGGACGTGCTGACCATCGTGGTGCTGGGCAGCGGCCTGTACCTGTGGTGGGTACGCCGCAAGGTGAAAGCATGAGCCGCCGGCCGTCGCGGTTCTGGGCCACCTGGGGCATGCCGCTGCTGATCGCCGTGCTGGGTGGCGCCGGGCTGTTCGCGGCGTTGCTGGGGGACGGCGCCTGGGACGTGCTGTCGTGGATCGGCCTGGGCCTGCCGGCGGTGATCGGCGTGCATGCCTTGCGCCGGTAACGTGGGTAAGATGGCGGCTCGACAAGAAGAGGGTTTCCGATGTCCACCCCGCCTATCACCCTGTATTCCAACCCCGCATCGCCGTTCGGCCGCAAGGTCGCGGTGATGCTCCACGAGACAGGCCAGTTCGCCCAAGTGCAGATCCAGGCCTGCCTGCTTACCCCGGTTAACCCGGTGGCCGAGCTGAACCAGGAAAACCCGGCGGGCAAGATCCCCGCCCTGCGCCTGGCCGACGGCAGCGTGGTGCATGACAGCCGGGTGATCCTCGATTACCTCGACCACCAGCACAGCGGCACGCCGTTGATACCGCGCGACGGCCCGGCGCGCTGGCGGCGCCTGACCCTGGCCTCGCTGGCCGATGCGCTGATGGATGCGGCAGTGCTGATCCGCTACGAGACCGCCCTGCGCCCCGAGGCCAAGCACTGGGATGTGTGGCTGGGCAACCAGGCCGAGAAGATCCACCGCAGCCTGGCGTATTTCGAGGCGGTGGCGGGCGAGCTGGCGGAAGGCTTCGATGTTGCCGGTATCGGCGCGGCGTGCGCGCTGGGGTACCTGGACTTCCGCCAGCCGCAGCTGGAATGGCGTGCCGAGTTTCCGGCGCTGGCGGCCTGGTATGCCCAGGTCAGCCAGCGCGCGTCGATGCAGTTGACCCGGCCACCGGCGTGAGCCCTGACGCGGTCAGCAACCAGGCTCACCCGCGGTGTAACGGCGGGCCGGGTTCACCGCCGCGCCAAACTCGCGCAGGGCCTTGGCGCCAATCAGCAGCGGGTAATTGAAGCTGCTGCGGTCAACCAGGTTGACCTCGATGGTGCGCTTGGTGTCGCCCAGGCACATTTCCAGGTCCACGACCGGGCGCTTGGCCACTTCGGTGGCCTCGCCGTCCTCTTCCTCGTCGGCACGGCTCTTGATGCGGCTGATGCGCGCCACCTTGTGTTCGTACACCTTGCCGTCGGCGTCGCGGGTGGCCAGGCGGAAGCGCACCCAGTCCTCGCCGTCGCGCTGGAACAGCTGGATATCACGGGCCGACAGCGATGCGGTCAGCGCGCCGGTGTCCATCTTGGCCTTGAACGTGGCGCCGCCAATCTCCGGCAGCTTGATGTTTTCATAGCGCCCGTACAGGGTCGGCTCGGCGGCCATGACCGGCAGGGCCAACAGCGACAGCAATGCGATTACGGATTTCACCGGCGGGTTCCTCAAGGGCGGATGGGCTGCGCGCAGCATACCCAAAAAATCGTGAAACAAATGTCCATTACCATTCGGCAAGGTTGATTTGGTGTTATGCCCCGGCGTCTTTATCATTGCCGGCCACAATTACTCCAAGAGTCGTTTTATGCGTCGCCTGCTCGTCGGCAGCTTCACCACGCTGCTGTGTCTGCTCAATACCCTCGTGCTGATCGGCCCCCTCATGCTCTGCGCCCTGCTCAAGCTGATCGCCCCCGGCCGCTCCCGTGACCTGGCCTCCAAGGCGGTGATGTGGTTCGCCGAGACCTGGGCCGAAATCATCAAGCTGATCTTCCGCCTGTGCATCGGCACCCGCTGGGACATTCGCGGCGCCGAAGCCCTGCGCGGCGACACCTCGTACCTGGTGGTCAGCAACCACCAGTCGTGGGTGGACATTCCCGCGCTGATCCAGGCGCTGAACCGGCGCACGCCGTTCTTCAAGTTCTTCCTCAAGAAAGAGCTGATCTGGGTGCCGTTCCTGGGCCTGGCCTGGTGGGCGCTGGACTACCCCTTCATGAAGCGCTACACCAAGGCGTTCCTCGACAAGCACCCGCACCTCAAGGGCAAGGACCTGGAAATCACCAAGGCCGCCTGCGAGCTGTTCAAGCGCCAGCCGGTGACCGTGGTCAACTACCTGGAAGGCACCCGCTTCACTGAAGCCAAGCGCAGCCAGCAGGCCTCGCCGTATCGCAACCTGCTCAAACCCAAGGCTGGCGGCGTGGCCTTCGTGCTGGCCGCCATGGGCACCCAGCTCGAACGCATGCTGGACGTCACCGTGGTGTACCCGCAAGGCAGGATTCCAGGCTTCTGGAACCTGCTGTGCGGGGATGTGAAGCAGGTGATCGTCGACATCCGTGCCCGCCAGATCGACCCGGCGCTGCTGGCCGGCGACTACGAGAACGACCCGGCCTTCCGCCAGACCGTGCAGGACTGGGTAAACCGCTTGTGGGCGGACAAGGACGCGCGCATCGACGCGTTGCGCCTGGAGTTGAGCCAGTAGAACCTCCCCGGCCCCATCGCGACCAAGGTCGGCTCCTACACATGACCGCGTAGGAGCCGACCTTGGTCGCGATGGACTCGATCCGGTTTAACCGCCCACGCCCCAGATGCCGCCCAGGCTCTTGAGCAGCGTGCCGCCCACGCCCTGTTGGCCCAGGTACTGCAGGATCACCGGGGCAAACTGGCCGACCATGCTGCTGTCCATGCCCAGCTTGCCGAACGCATTGTTCAGGTCGCTGGTGTTCTTCACATTGCCCAGGGCGCTGTCCAACGCGCCCTTGTCAGTGCCCGACTGCCCCAGCAAGCCGCCCAGGCCGCTCACCGCGTTGGCGCCAGCCAGCTTGTCGATGCCCGGCACCTGCTTGGCCAGTTCCGAATAGTCGGAGCTGCTGAGCTTGTTCTTGGCCAGGCCCAGCATGGCGCCGGTGCCGCCCACGGCCTGTTCGGGGGTGACGTTGAGCTGGGTGCCGACGTTGTTCAGCAGCCCGGCCGCCTGGGGCGCGCTGCTGCCCTGCTTGCCGTTCTGGATGCTGGACGCCGCGTTCACCGCATCGTTGAGGTTGAAGGCGAAGGCCGGGCTGGCCGCCAGGGCGGTCAGGGTGGCGAAGGTGATGGCGCGCATGGTGTTCATTTGATTCCCCTCGAAACATTGGTGGCGGCGCGCCTGGGCGGCCGCGAAAGCCTGGTTTTGACTCGATTTGGCCGATTGTGTTCCAAAGGCGAAATAATTTCGTACAAATCGCATCCGGTCACGCTTCCCCTGCGTATATCAGGCAACGCGGCGCAAGGTGGGCTAGGCTCAGACGGCCACCCAGCGGAGACCGCATCATCGACACTGAACTGCTCAGCCAGCTGCTGGCCGATTGCGCCAAGGGCAACCGCCGCGCTTTCGAGACCCTGTACCGCACCAGCAGCGCCCGCCTCCACGGCGTGGCGCTGCGCTGCGTGGGCCGCCGCGAACTGGCCGAGGAAGTGGTGCAGGAGAGCTTCGTGCGTATCTGGAACAACGCTTCGCGCTACGACGCCCGGCTGGCGGCGCCCATGACCTGGATGGTGAACATCACCCGCCACCTGGCCATCGACCTGCTGCGCCGGCGCCATGAAGTGCCCCTGGATGACCAACAGCTGGAAGCGCTGAGCGATGACGCGCCCTCGGCCCACGATCAATTGAACCAGGCCCGTGAAGCCGCGGCGCTGAACCGTTGCCTGGAAGACCTGGAGGGCATGCAGCGGCAGTCCATCCTCACCGCGTATTTCCATGGGCTGTCCAACGCCGACCTGGCGCTGCAGCTGTCGGCGCCCCTGGGCTCGGTGAAGTCCTGGATACGGCGCGGCATGGAACGCCTGCGCAGGTGCCTTGAAGCATGAACTACCAGCACCCTGCCCTGCGCCGCGCGCTGGCGGCCGACTACGCGATCGGCCTGATGGCGCCTGCCGCGCGGCGGCGCTTCGAACGCCTGCTGGCGGATGACCGCGACTTGCAGGCGGAATTGGCCGGCTGGCAGGAAACCCTGGTGACCTTGACCGCCCCGGTGGCCGAGGAACCGGTGCCGGCGCGGGTGTGGGAGCGCATCGTCGCGCGCATCGAGCCGCAGCAGCTGCATGTGCCACCGCCGTTGCGGGTGCGCGGTTGGTTGCGGGCAGTGGCGTTGGCGGCTGCCGTGGTGCTGGCCATCGGCATCGGCATGCTCTACACCGGCGATGAAGCGCACTACAGTGCGACGCTGGTGAGCGTCGAGAACCGGCCAGCCGTGAAAATCCAGGCCTACGCGCAATACCTGCAGGTGGAGCCGGTGGAACTGCCCAGCGCGCCGGCGAACCGCAGCATGGAGCTGTGGGCCATTCCCGCCAACGGCAAGCCGGTGTCGCTGGGGCTGATGCCAGTGGGTGGCAAGGGCCGGATCATGCTCGATGAAAGCCAGCGCAAGCTGCTGGGCGAGCCGATTGCGCTGGCGATCAGCCTGGAACCGGAGGGTGGTTCGCCGACCGGGCAGCCGACTGGCCCGGTGCTCTACCACGGTCAGGTGGTGACCCTGTAAACCGGCAACCCTGCAGACCTGTAGCCGCTGCCGCAGGCTGCGCTGGCCCTGAACCTCACTGGAAATCTCCAGCGTACTCAGGGGCCAGCGCAGCCTGGCGGCAGCGGCTACGGGGTGGGTTGCGTGTTTTTAAGCGGCGCTGAAGAGTTTGTGCGGGTCGATGACGAATTTCTTCGGCACGCCGGCATCGAACTCGCCGTAGCCTTCAGGCGCCTGGTCCAGGGTGATGACCTGCACGCCCACCACTTCGGCGATGTTGATGCGGTCCCACATGATCGCCTGCATCAGCTGGCGGTTGTACTTCATCACCGGGGTCTGGCCGGTGTGGAAGCTGTGGGACTTGGCCCAGCCCAGGCCGAAGCGAATGCTCAGGCTGCCCATCTTCGCCGCAGCGTCCACCGCGCCCGGGTCTTCGGTGACGTACAGGCCGGGGATGCCGATCTTGCCGGCCACGCGCACCACACCCATCAGCGAGTTGAGCACGGTAGCAGGCGCCTCGTGCTGGGCGCCGGCATGGCCGTGGCCGCGGGCCTCGAAGCCTACCGCGTCCACCGCGCAGTCCACTTCCGGTTCGCCCAGCAGGTCGGCGATCTGTTCGTGCAGCGGGGTGTCCTTGGACAGGTCGGCGATCTCGAAGCCCTGGGCCTTGGCGTGGGCCAGGCGCACCGGGTTGACGTCGCCGACGATGACCACCGCGGCGCCCAGCAGGCGTGCCGAAGCCGCAGCCGCCAGGCCGACTGGACCGGCACCGGCGACATAGACGGTGCTGCCCGGGCCAACGCCGGCAGTGACGGCGCCGTGGTAGCCGGTAGGCAGGATGTCGGACAGGCAGGTCAGGTCACGGATCTTCTCCATGGCCCGGTCGCGGTTGCCCAGTTTCAGCAGGTTGAAGTCAGCGTAGGGCACCAGCACGTATTCGGCCTGGCCGCCCACCCAGTCGCCCATGTCGACGTAGCCGTAGGCGCCACCGGCGCGGGCCGGGTTCACGGTCAGGCAGACGCCGGTGTGTTGTTCCTTGCACGAGCGGCAGCGGCCGCAGGCCACGTTGAACGGCACCGAGACCAGGTCGCCGACCTTGAGGTTCTCGACGTCCTTGCCCACTTCCAGCACTTCACCGGTGATTTCGTGGCCCAGTACCAGGCCGACCTGGGCAGTGGTGCGGCCGCGCACCATGTGCTGGTCGGAGCCGCAGATGTTGGTGGAGACAACCCGCAGGATAACGCCATGTTCAATGCGTTTGCCGCGTGGATCCTGCATTTTCGGGAAGGGAATTGTTTGCACCTCGACCTTGCCGCCACCGAGATACACCACACCGCGATTACCAGACATGCTTTCACCTCATTGTTGTATTTATTGGATCGGTTGCCGTAGCAGCTGCCGAAGGCTGCGTCATGGCCGGACGCAGCCTTCGGCAGCTGCTACGAGGTTATTGCTCCTTTACAAGACGACTGTGCGGTTGGCGTTGAGGAACACCCGCCGCTCGATGTGATAGCCCACTGCCCGTGCCAGGGTCAGGCACTCGATGTCGCGGCCCTTGGCAATCAGGTCCTCGGCATAGTGGCTGTGGTCCACGACTTCGACGCCCTGGGCGATGATCGGCCCTTCGTCGAGGTCATTGTTGATGTAGTGCGCCGTGGCGCCGACCAGCTTCACGCCCTTGTTGTAGGCCTGGTGGTACGGCTTGGCGCCCTTGAAACCGGGCAGCAGCGAATGGTGGATGTTGATGGCCCAGCCATCCAGGCGGCGGCACAGCTCGGGCGACAGCACCTGCATGTAGCGGGCGAGAATCACCAGTTCCGCGCCTTTCTGTTCGATGACCTTGAGCACCTTTCGCTCCTGCGCGGGCTTGTCGTTCGGGTCCAGGGGGAAATGGTAGTAGGGAATTTCGTGCCAGCGCGCCAAAGGCTCCAGATCCGGATGGTTGGACACCACCGCCACCACGTCCATGGGCAGCTGGCCAATGCGCTGGCGGTACAGCAGGTCGTTCAGGCAGTGGTCGGCCTTGGAGACCATGATCACCACTTTGGGCCGGTACTGCGGCGGGGTCAGTTCGAAGACCATGCCGAAGGAGGCACCGCGCTCGGCCAGGCCGGCGCGGAAGCCCTGCTCGTCGAAGCCGTCGGGCTGGCGGAATTCGACGCGGATGAAGAAGCGTGCCGACAGGCGATCGTCGAACGAATGGTGTTCGGTGACATAGCAGCCCTGTTCGAACAGGTAGCGGGTCACCGCGTCCACCGTGCCGAGCACGCTGGGGCAGTCGGCGGTGAGAATCCAGGTATCGGGGGCGCGGCTCATGGTAGGGCTCCAAATCGGGGGGACTGCGGACGCGGGGGGGGGGGGCGGGGGGCGGGGCGGGGGGGGGGGGGCGGCGGCGGGGGGGGGGGGCG
>NZ_JBWGIG010000029.1:18225-85758 GCF_056312595.1 Pseudomonas sp. GYB4201
CGCGCGCCCGGGGCGCGCGCGCTCTGTTCGGTGTCCCGCCGCGGCCGCAGGCCGCGTCAGGGCTCAGCCAACAATCTCAAGGCCATACTCGGCCGACGCATCCTGCAGCCACAGCCACCAGTAGTCGGAGAAGCTGCGGCGCACCACCAGCTCCCAGACGTCTTCGCTGGGGCGACGAATCACCAGTTGCGACTTGGCGAACACCGTGCCCACGGCCTTGCCCACCGGGAAGTTGTCGGGGTGCACGTCGTAGCTGGTGGACTTCATCAGCACTTCACGCACCTTGGGGCCGCTCAGCTCCAGCAGGCTCTGGCCGCCGCTGACGTTGACCACGGCGATGTGCTGGCCATCCAGCGCTTCACGCAGGCGGTTCTCGGTGGCCACTTCTTCGCCAGCCGGCACTACCAGCAGCCATTCATCCGGGCCCAGCCATTGCAGCGAAGTATCGCCGCTGGCAACCATGGCCAGGGCACCCGGCAGCTCCAGGCCCAGGGCCTTGAACACGCCACCGGCGAAGGCCTGATCGTGGCCGTTGCCACGCAGGGTCAGGTGGCCCAGCAGTTTCTTGTCGCGCAGCTTCACGCCGGCGTTCTTGCGGCCCTTGCCCACCAGCTTGTCGAGGCCGGCGTGATGCAGCGGCGACTCGACCTTGGCACCCGAGGCAGGGCGTTGTTCGTATACGTTGACTGTGGTCATGGGGACACCTGTCAAAAATTCAGTGAGCTGACACACCCGTAGCCGCTGCCAGAGGCTGCGCTGGCCTTCGCATACACCCGCGACTCCTGGGTTGGAATACGGGCCAGCGCAGCCTGACGGCAGCGGCTACAGTCGATATCAAACGTTCTGTTGTTCGCCTTTGGGGTCGAAGAACACCGAGCTGCAGATTTCGGCTTCCACGAAGCTGCCGTCCACCAGCGGGGCGTAGACCTTCTCGCCCATGCGCTTGAGGCCGCCCTTGACCACCGCCAGGGCAAACGAATGGCCCATGGTGGAGCTCATGTAGCTGGAGGTCACGTGACCGACCATGCTCATGGGGATGGCCTGCTTGGTGTCGAACACCAGCTGGGCGCCTTCGGGCAGCACCTTGTTCGGGTCCACGGGGCGCAGGCCCACCAGCTGCTTGCGCTGGTCGCGCACGCAGTCTTCGCGGTTCATGCCACGCCAGCCGATCCACGAGAACGGCTTGGTGCGGCCTACGCACCAGCCCATGTTCAGGTCGTCCGGGGTCATGGAACCGTCGGTGTCCTGGCCAACGATGATGAAGCCCTTCTCGGCGCGCAGCACGTGCATGGTCTCGGTGCCGTACGGGGTCAGGTTGTACTGCTTGCCGGCCTCGACGATCTGTTGCAGCACGCCCATGGCGTAGTCGGCCTGGATGTTGACTTCGTACGACAGCTCGCCGGTGAACGAGATACGGAACACCCGCGCCGGCACACCGCCGACCTTGCCTTCCTTCCAGGTCATGAACGGGAAGGCGTCCTTGTCCAGGTCGATGTCGGTGACGTGGCTCAGCAGCTTGCGGCTGTTGGGGCCCGACAGGGTCAGGGTGGCCCAGTGGTCGGTGACCGAGGTGAAGTACACCTTCAGGTCCGGCCATTCGGTCTGCTGGTAGATCTCCAGCCACTGCAGCACGCGGGCGGCGCCGCCGGTGGTGGTGGTCATCAGGAAGTGGTTGTCGGCGAGGCAGGCGGTCACGCCGTCGTCGAACACCATGCCGTCTTCCTTGCACATCAGGCCGTAGCGGGCCTTGCCCACGTCCAGTTTGGTCCAGGCGTTGGTGTAGATGCGGTTGAGGAACTCGCGGGCGTCCGGGCCCTGGATATCGATCTTGCCCAGGGTGGAGGCGTCCAGCAGGCCCACGCTGTCACGCACGGCCTTGCATTCGCGGGCCACGGCGGAGTGCATGTTTTCGCCGCGTTGCGGGAAGTACCAAGGGCGCTTCCACTGGCCGACGTCTTCGAATTCCGCGCCATTCTTCACGTGCCAGGCATGCAGGGCAGTGAAGCGCACCGGTTCGAACAGGTGGCCGCAGTGACGCCCGGCGATGGCACCGAAGGTGATCGGCGTGTAGTTGGGGCGGAACATGGTGGTGCCCATCTCGGTGATCGAGATGCCACGGCTGCGGGCCGCAATGGCCAGGCCGTTGATGTTGCCCAGCTTGCCCTGGTCGGTGCCGAAGCCCAACGCGGTGTAGCGTTTAACGTGTTCCACCGACTCGAAGCCTTCGCGGGTCGCCAGTTCGATGGCGGCGGCGGTGACGTCGTTCTGCTGGTCGACGAATTGCTTCGGCGCCCGGGCAGTCGGCTTGTCGTGGGGCACCTGGAACAGCGCCACGGTCGGTTCTTCCTGGCGGTTCAAGGCCTTCGGCACGGTGCCTTCGACAATCTTGAAGCCCGCTTCGGCCGCCGCACGGGCGCCACCTTCGAAGCCGTCCGACAGCGCGTCGGCCAGGTTGAACACACCATTGATGCCGCCCACGCACACGCGTTTCTGCGGGGCATCGCCGGGCACGAAGGCGAGGATGTCTTCACGCCACACCGGCTTGCCGCCCAGGTGCGAGGCCAGGTGCACCACCGGGCTGTAGCCGCCGGAGCTGCCGATCAGGTCGCACTCCAGCCATTCGCCGGGGCTGGTGACTTTGTGGCCCTTGACGTCGATGGCGGCGACACGGGCAGCGGTCACGTGCTTGCTGCCACGCGATTCGATCACGGCGCTGGAGGTGAGGATGCGAATGCCCTTGGCACGTGCCTCTTCCACCAGGGCACCGCGCGGGTTATGGCGGGCATCGGCCACGGCCACCACTTGCAGGCCGGCGTCGAACCAGTCCAGGGCCACGCGGTAGGCGTAGTCGTTGTTGGTGGACAGCACCAGCTTCTTGCCCGGTGCCACGCCGTAGCGGCGCACGTAGGTGGAGATGGCACCGGCGAGCATGTTGCCCGGCACGTCGTTGTTGCCATACACCAGCGGACGCTCATGGGCGCCGGCGGCCAGCACCACACGCTTGGCGCGCACACGGTGGATGCGCTGGCGCACCTGGCCGATCGGGGCGCGGTCGCCCAGGTGGTCGGTCAGGCGTTCGTGAATGGTCAGGAAGTTGTGGTCGTGGTAGCCGTTGACGGTGGCACGCGGCAGCAGGGTGACGTTGGCCAGGCCCTTGAGCTCGTTGACCACCTGCACCACCCACTCGGCGGCGGGCTTGCCGTCCAGGCTCTCGCGGGTGTCGAGCAGGCTGCCGCCGAACTCTTCCTGCTCATCGGCGAGAATAACGCGGGCCCCGCTGCGCGCGGCTGCCAGGGCAGCGGCCAGGCCAGCAGGGCCGGCGCCGACGATCAGCACGTCGCAGTGCTGGTTGAAGTTGTCGTAGGTGTCCGGGTCGTTTTCGGTCGGCGAGCGGCCCAGACCGGCAGCCTTGCGGATGTACTTCTCGTAGGTCATCCAGAAGGACTGCGGGTACATGAAGGTCTTGTAGTAGAAGCCCGGCGGCATCAGCTTGCCGCCGACCTTGCCGAGGATGCCCATCATGTCGTTGTTGACGTTCGGCCAGCCGTTGGTGCTGGTGGCCACCAGGCCCTGGTACAGCGCCTGTTGGGTGGCGCGTACGTTGGGAATCTGGGTGGCTTCGGTGGCACCGATCTGCAGGATGGCGTTCGGCTCTTCGGTACCGGCGGCGATGATGCCGCGAGGGCGCGAGTACTTGAAGCTGCGGCCGACGATGTCGACGCCGTTGGCCAGCAAGGCGGCGGCCAGGGTGTCGCCTTCATAGCCGGTGTAGCTCTGGCCGTTGAAGGTGAAGGTGATTTTCTTGCTGCGATCGATGCGACCGCCGCTGGACAGGCGATTGACCTGGCTCATGCTTTATCTCCCGCGGCCGTGAACTGGGGCTTGGTGCCGATCGGATAGGTTTCGAGAATCTCGTACGTCACCGTGTCGCGGGTGGCGTTGAAGTACTGGCGGCAGCCGGCGGCGTGAATCCACAGTTCGTGGTGCAGGCCACGGGGGTTGTCGCGGAAGAACATGTAGTCGCCCCACTGCTCGTCGGTGCAGGCGCCGGGGTCCAGCGGGCGCGGGATGTGGGCCTGGCCGGAGCTGTGGAACTCTTCTTCGGAGCGCAGTTCGCCGCAATGAGGACAGAAGATATGCAACATGAAGGACTTCTCCTGTAATTAGTGGGCGACCGCGGCAGCGCCGTGTTCGTCGATCAGCGCGCCGTTGTGGAAACGCTCGATGGAAAATGGCTTGGCCAGCGGGTGCATCTCGCCCTTGGCCAGGCTGGCGGCAAAGACGTTGCCCGAGCCGGGGGTGGCCTTGAAGCCGCCGGTGCCCCAACCGCAGTTGAAGAACATGTTCGGCACCGGGGTCTTGGAGATGATCGGGCAGGCGTCCGGGGTGGTGTCGACGATGCCGCCCCACTGACGGTTCATGCGCACGCGCGACAGCACCGGGAACATCTCGACGATGGCCTGGATGGTGTGCTCGATCACCGGGTACGAGCCGCGCTGGCCGTAGCCGACCCAGCCATCGATGCCGGCGCCGATCACCAGGTCGCCCTTGTCGGACTGGCTGATGTAGCCGTGCACGGCGTTGGACATGATCACGCTGTCGATGATGGGCTTGATCGGCTCCGACACCAGGGCCTGCAACGGGTGGGATTCCACTGGCAGGCGGAACCCGGCCAGCTTGGCCATGTGCCCGGAGTTACCGGCGGTCACCACGCCGACGCGCTTGGCGCCGATGAAGCCCTTGTTGGTCTCCACGCCAATGCACACGCCGTTTTCCTTGCGGAAGCCGATCACTTCGGTCTGCTGGATCAGGTCCACGCCCAGGGCGTCGGCGGCCCGGGCGAAGCCCCAGGCCACGGCGTCGTGACGGGCCACGCCGCCGCGGCGTTGCACGGTGGCGCCGATGATCGGGTAGCGGGTGTTCTTCGAGCAGTCCAGGTACGGAATCTCGTCGGCCACCTGCTTGCCGTTCAGCAGTTCGCCGTCCACGCCGTTGAGGCGGTTGGCGCTGACGCGGCGCTCGGAGTCACGCATGTCCTGCAGGGTGTGGCACAGGTTGTAGACGCCGCGCTGGCTGAACATGACGTTGTAGTTGAGGTCCCGGGACAGGCCTTCCCACAGCTTCATGGCGTGTTCGTACAGGTGGGCCGATTCGTCCCACAGGTAGTTGGAGCGCACGATGGTGGTGTTGCGGGCGGTGTTGCCGCCGCCCAGCCAGCCCTTCTCCACCACCGCGACGTTGGTGATGCCGTGTTCCTTGGCCAGGTAGTAGGCCGTGGCCAGGCCGTGCCCGCCGCCGCCGACGATAACCACGTCGTAGACCTTTTTAGGCGTTGGCGTGCGCCACATGCGCTGCCAGTTCTCGTGGTGGCTGAGGGAGTGTTTGAGAAGGCCGAAGCCCGAATAACGTTGCATAGGGTTCTACTCCAGCTCAGCGGTAAACCGGGAAGTCAGCGCACAGGGCGGCGACGTTCTTGGCCACATCGGCTTCCACGTCGGCGTCGCCCAGGTTGTCGAGGATGTCGCAGATCCAGCCAGCCAGCGCGGTGCACTGGGCCACCTTGAAGCCACGGCTGGTGACAGCCGGGGTGCCGATGCGCAGGCCCGAAGTCACGAACGGCGACTGTGGGTCATTGGGTACGGCGTTCTTGTTGACGGTGATGTGCGCGCGGCCCAGGGCGGCGTCGGCGTCCTTGCCGGTCAGGCCCTGGCGAATCAGGCTGACCAGGAACAGGTGGTTGTCGGTGCCGCCGGAGACCACGTCGTAACCGCGGTCGACGAACACGCCGGCCATGGCCTGGGCGTTGTCGATCACTTGTTGCTGGTAGGCCTTGAAGCCTGGCTCCAGGGCTTCCTTGAAGCACACGGCCTTGGCGGCGATGACGTGCATCAGCGGGCCGCCCTGGCCGCCGGGGAACACCGCGGCGTTGAGTTTCTTCTCCAGGGCTTCGTTGGCACGTGCCAGGATCAGGCCGCCACGCGGGCCGCGCAGGGTCTTGTGGGTGGTGGTGGTGACCACGTCGGCGTAAGGCAGCGGGTTGGGGTACAGGCCGGCGGCGACCAGGCCAGCCACGTGGGCCATGTCGACGAACAGGTAGGCACCGACCTTGTCGGCGATCTCGCGGAAGCGCGGGAAGTCCAGGGTCTTGGAGTAGGCCGAGAAGCCGGCGATGATCATTTTCGGCTGGTGTTCGACGGCCAGGCGTTCCACTTCGTCGTAGTCGATCAGGCCGGTGTCGGTGTCGATGCCGTACTGCACGGCGTTGTACAGCTTGCCGCTGAAGCTGACCTTGGCGCCGTGGGTCAGGTGGCCGCCGTGGGCCAGGCTCATGCCCAGCACGGTGTCACCGGCCGCCAGCAGCGCCAGGTACACCGCGGCGTTGGCCTGGCTGCCCGAGTGCGGCTGGACGTTGGCGTAGTCGGCACCGAACAGCTGCTTGGCGCGGTCGATGGCCAGCTGTTCGACCTTGTCCACGTGCTCGCAGCCACCGTAGTAGCGCTTGCCCGGGTAGCCTTCGGCGTACTTGTTGGTCAAACCGCTGCCCTGGGCCTGCATCACGCGCTTGCTGGTGTAGTTTTCCGAGGCGATCAGCTCGATGTGATCTTCCTGACGCTGTTCCTCGGCATTCATTGCCGCCAGCAGTGCATCGTCATAACCCTGGATCTGGTCTTGCTTGCTGAACATCGCGATCTCCCAGCGGCGGCGCGGCGCCTGTCGTATTGGTCGGGAACGGCCTTCTGGCAGCCCCCTTTGAGTGCGATGGTAGGGCTGGCGCCTATAGGCCAGATGCCTGCGCGCGCCACACAAAGGTGCGTTAACGACATACAGCCCATGTAGCCGCTGCCGAAGGCTGCGCTGGACGGTGTGAACCCTGAAAATCTCCAGCGGGGCGCAGGGCCAGCGCAGCCTGGCGGCAGCGGCTACGGTGGTTGGCGCGTTGTAACAAGTGCCCCATAGGCGCCGCGTGGACGGTGGTTTACAGTGACCGGCTAGACGATCACAAGGAACCGGCCATGAACGAGCAAAGCCAGCAGTTTGCCAGTGACAACTATTCGGGCATCTGCCCCGAAGCCTGGGCGGCCATGGAACAGGCCAACCACGGCCACGAGCGTGCCTACGGCGACGACCAGTGGACCGCCCGCGCCGCCGACCACTTCCGCCGCCTGTTCGAGACCGACTGCGAGGTGTTCTTCGCCTTCAACGGCACCGCCGCCAACTCCCTGGCACTGTCGTCGCTGTGCCAGAGCTACCACAGCGTCATCTGCTCGGAGACCGCCCACGTCGAGACCGACGAATGCGGCGCGCCGGAGTTCTTCTCCAACGGCTCCAAGCTGCTCACCGCCCGCAGCGAGAACGGCAAGCTGACCCCCGACGCCATCCGCGAAGTGGCGCTCAAGCGCCAGGACATTCACTACCCCAAGCCACGGGTGGTCACCCTCACCCAGGCCACCGAAGTGGGCAGCGTGTACCGCCCCGATGAGCTGAAAGCCATCAGCGCCACCTGCAAGGAACTGGGCCTGAACCTGCACATGGACGGCGCCCGCTTCGCCAACGCCTGCGCCACCCTGGGTTGTTCACCGGCCGAACTGACCTGGAAATCGGGCGTGGACGTGCTGTGCTTCGGCGGCACCAAGAACGGCATGGCCGTGGGCGAGGCCATCCTGTTCTTCAAGCATGAACTGGCGGTGGATTTCGATTACCGCTGCAAGCAGGCCGGCCAGCTGGCGTCGAAGATGCGCTTCCTGTCGGCGCCCTGGGTGGGCCTGCTGGAAAACGACGCCTGGCTCAACCACGCCCGCCACGCCAACCACTGCGCGCAGCTGCTGAGCCAGCTGGTGGCGGACATTCCAGGGGTGGAACTGATGTTCCCGGTGGAGGCCAACGGGGTGTTCCTGCAAATGTCCGAGCCAGCCCTGGAAGCCCTGCGTGGCAAGGGCTGGCGTTTCTACACCTTCATCGGCAGCGGCGGCGCGCGGTTCATGTGTTCGTGGGACACCGAAGAAGCGCGGGTGCGGCAGCTGGCAGCGGATATTCGCCAGGTGATGAGCTGATCCTCACAGCTTGAACCCGCCCATCTGCCGCGCCAGGTCGTCAGCCAGGCGGCTCAGGGCCTGGCACTCTTCGCGGCCGCTGCGCACCTCGCCGGCCGTGGCCCGTGCCAGGTCGGAGATGCCCTGGACGTTGCGGTTGATCTCCTCGGTCACCGCCGTCTGCTCCTCGGTGGCGGTGGCCACCTGGTGGTTCATGTCGCTGATGCGCTCCACCTGCCCGGTGATGGCGGTCAGCGACTCGCCGGTGCGCTGGCTCGACGCCACGCCGGTCCCGGTGGCCGCCTGGCCACTGTGCATGGACGCCACGGCGTGCTCGGCGCCTTGCTTCAGGCGGCCGATCATCTTCTGGATTTCGTCGGTCGAGGCCTGGGTGCGCTGCGCCAAGGTGCGTACCTCATCGGCCACCACGGCGAAACCACGGCCCATCTCCCCTGCCCGCGCCGCCTCGATGGCTGCGTTCAGCGCCAGCAGGTTGGTCTGTTCGGAGATACCGCGGATCACCGCTAGCACCTGATCGATGGAGCCCACCTGCTCGGCCAGTTCGCTGACCGCGCCGGCGGCGCTGCCGATTTCCACCGACATGCCCTCGATGTGGGCGATGGAGCGGCCGACGATATCCCGTGCCTGCAAGGCTTCATCGCGAGCGGTCTGCGAGGCTTCGGCGGCGCTGCCGGCGTTGCGGGCGATCTCCTGCACGGTGAGGCCCATCTCGTGCACGGCGGTGGCCACCATGTCGGTCATTTCCTTCTGGCGGCCGGCACGATCGGCGGTGTTGTCCACCACTTTCGCCACTTGGCCAACGCTGCCACGCAGCCGTTCGCTGGTGGCCAGCACTTCGGCGATCAGGTCACGCTGGCTGCCCAGGAAGCGGTTGAAGCCGCGCGCCAGGTCGCCCAGTTCGTCGGCACGCGAATCGTCCAGGCGGTGGGTCAGGTCGCCGCCGCCACTGCCGATGGCCACCAGCGCGGCGGTCACCTGGCGAATCGGCCGCACCAGCCCGCGCGCCAGCAGCACCACCAGCAGCAGGCACACCAGCGCCACCGCCAGGCCGATCAGGCTGGTCAGCCACAGGGCCTGGCGCGCCTGGGCATAGATCTGGGCTTCCGGCACTTCGGCCACCAGGCTCCAGTTCAGGTCGCGCAGGGGCAAGGCCAGGGCCAGGTAGGCTTCGCCGTCACGTTGGAAGCGCCCGGTGGTCAGGCCGCTGTGGCCTAGCACGGCCTTGGCCGCGTCGGGGCCGATCTGTTCGGCCAGTTGGCGCTTGCCGCTGAGGTCGGCCTGGGGGTGCACCTGGATCAGGCCGTCGTTGCGCACCAGGAACACCTTGCCGCGCTCGCCGAAGCTGTAGTTGTGGATCAGCCCGGACAACTCGCCCAGGCTCAGGCCCAGGCCGGCGATGCCCAGGGTCTTGCCTCCCTGCTGCACGCGTAGGTCGATGAACAGCGTCGGTGCGCCGGTGGCGGTGTCGTTATCGATATTGAGGGTGCGCGGCTTGCCGCTGTCGAGAAACTGGTAGAACCAGCTGTCCTGGGGGTTGTTGCGGCTGAGGGTACGGTCCAGGCCCTTCTCGGTGTAGTAGTGGTTGCTGCTGGCACTGGCGATCAGCGCGGTGAACGCCTGGTGCTGGCCACGCACGCCGTCGAGGTACTGGGTGAATGATGGCAATTGGGCACTATTTTCGCCCTCCGCCAGCCATTGCTGCACCAGGGTGTTGCTGGCGATGTCGTCGGCCGCGGTCAGTGGCTTGGCCAGGATGCGCTCGATGTCGTTGCGCATGGCCTCGATGCTGGCCGGCAAGGCTGTTTCCAACAGGTACGTCTGGGCCAGGCGGTTGACCACCGCGGTGTAGATACCCACCACGATGAGGATGCTGACCAGCAGGGCCGTGCCCATGCTGAGGATCAATTGCCATTGAATACTGCGGCGCCACAACTGCATGGGTGTAACCCTCTGAATGTCTACATCGGCAAGACTGCAACAGCCGTGCCGATTGTATACATTACCCAGACGAACGGTTACACAATAGTGCAAAGGCCCCGCCGCCGCTGGCGGGGCGCTTACCTTCAGCCGTGGCTGATGGTGTTCTTGATCACATCAACCGTGGCGTTGACTTGCTCTTGATAACGGTTGAGCGCCTCGCTGTGCTGCTGCTGCATTTCCAGCTGCTTGGAGCACAGGTTCAGCGCCGCCAGCACCAGCAACTTGTCGCCGATGAGGGAGGGGTACTTGCGTTTGGTCTCGGCCAACGACGCATTGAGCAGGCGAGTGGCGTCGAGCAGTTTCTGCTCTTCACCCGGCGGCGCCTTGAGCGAGTAGTCATTGCCCAGGATCGACACGACCTTGATCGACTCCTGGCCGGTACTCATGCGCTCACGGCACCAGCGCTAGCGCGCTGAACCAGGGCCTGGATACGCGAGACAGTGGAGGTCTGCTTCTCTTCCTGCTCCATCAGGGTCAGTTGCAGGGACTCGTTCTCTTCCTTGGCCTGGGCCAGTTGAGCGGTGATTTGAGCGTTGTTTTCGGTGAGGACGCGGTTCTGTTCAACCAGTTCGCTGACCAGTTGTTCCAGTTGGCTCAGAGTTGTTTCCAGCATGATGATTTCTCGGCAGGTTCAAAGGGCGGTAACGATAAAGAAAAGTCGCCGCGCAGGCCAGGGTTTATAAGGCTTGGGACCATGAAATACGCGGTTGCGACCTTCCATGGCCAAGCTCCGGGCCAAACCCGAAACAGACCCTGATGGACCGGCATATGCCCATTCGGTTCCGGCCCGGGCCCATCCCTGCGACAAATGGCCCCTAAAGACTGGCGCCCAGCGTCCGATAGTCATGGCAAATCTGTTTGTGTCGCAAGGACCGCGCGCCCTCATCTGGAACCCGCCATGTCCCTACGCAACATGAATATCGCGCCCCGCGCGCTGTCCGGCTTCGCCTTCATCGGCGCGCTGATGATCATCCTCGGCGTCTTCGCCCTCGTGCAGATGGGTAACATCCGCAAGGCCGGCGAAGAGATCGAGGGCAACACCCTGCCCAGCATCGCCAACCTCGACCAGATCACCCAGATGACCCTGCGCATGCGGGTGCTGGCCTACCGCCTGCTGTCCAACCGCGACGCCCAGACCCAGGCCGACACCCTCAAGCTGCTGGACTCGCGCAACCAGCTGATCGCCAAGGCCCAGGCCGCCTACGAGCCACTGATCGCCGGCCCTGAAGAGCGTGCGGCCTACGGCCAGCTGAAAGACGCGCTGGGCGAATACCACGAGTTGGAAATGCGCATGCGCGCGGCCAACACCGCCAACGACCTGGACACCCTGCGCAAGGTGGTCAACGGTGACCTGCAGGACAACTCGGCCCGGGTCAACACCGCCCTGGACAACCTGGTGACCATCAACACCCAGCAGACCGCCGACATGAACAACGCCGCGGCCGCCCAGTACTCCTCGGCCTTCACCCTGGTGGTGACGCTGCTGATCATCGCCGCCGTGCTGACCTTCCTGTTCGCCTGGCTGCTGACCCGCAGCATCGTCGGGCCGATCGACCAGGCCCTGGCCGCCGCCGAGCAGATCGCCGAAGGCAACCTGACCCGCCCGATCCACGTGGAAGGCCGCGACGAAGCCGCCCGCCTGCTGATTGCCATGGAGAAGATGCAGGACAAACTGCGCGACACCCTGCAGCGCATCTCCGGCTCGGCCACCCAGCTGGCCTCCGCCGCTGAGGAACTGAACAGCGTCACCGACGAAAGCGCCCGTGGCCTGACCCAGCAGAACCACGAGATCGAGCAGGCCGCCACCGCCGTCAACGAGATGACCAGCGCCGTGGAAGAAGTGGCGCGCAACGCCGTCAGCACCTCGGAAGCCTCCAAGGACGCCACCAGCTCGGCCAGCGACGGCCGCGACCTGGTGCAGGAAACCGTGGGCGCCATCGAGCGCATGAGCGCCGACGTGCAGAGCACCGCCGACCTGATCGGCAACCTGGCGGACGAGTCCCGCGACATCGGCAAGGTGCTGGACGTGATTCGTGGCTTGGCGGACCAGACCAACCTGCTGGCCCTGAACGCCGCGATCGAAGCCGCCCGCGCCGGTGAAGCCGGCCGTGGTTTCGCCGTGGTGGCCGACGAAGTTCGCGCCCTGGCGCACCGCACCCAGCAGTCCACCGCCGAGATCGAACGCATGATCGGCAGCATCCAGGGCGGCACCGAGCAGGCGGTGAATTCGATGCGCAACAGCACCGAGCGCGCCGAGTCGACCCTGAACATCGCCAAGGGCGCCGGCATGGCCCTGGACACCATCAACGGTGCCATCGTGCAGATCAACGAGCGCAACCTGGTGATCGCCAGCGCGGCGGAAGAGCAGGCCCAGGTGGCCCGCGAAGTGGACCGCAACCTGGTGAACATCCGCGACCTGTCGGTGCAATCGGCCGCCGGCGCCACCCAGACCACCGCGGCCAGCGCCGAGCTGTCGCGCCTGGCGGTGGACCTGAACAACATGGTGGCGCGTTTCAGCCTGTAACAGAAACACCGTAGCCGCTGCCGTCAGGCTGCGCTGGCCCTCTGCCTCACTGAAGATCTCCAGTGTTCATCAGGGCCAGCGCAGCCTGGCGGCAGCGGCTACAGCGTTGGATCAGTACTCGATCCGCACATCTCCCTTCGGCACGCTGCAGCACGACAGGATGTAGCCATCGGCAACGTCTTCGTCGGTGATGCCGCCGTTGTGCTCCATCTCCACTTCCCCGCCCAGCTTCATCACCTTGCAGGTGCCGCAGATGCCCATGCCGCAGGCCTTGGGAATCATCAGGCCGAGCTTGGCTGCCGCCGCGTGCACGGTTTCCCCCGGGGCCACGCGGATGCTCTTGCCGGCGGCGGTGAACTCCACCTGGTGCAGTTCGCTGGCATCGGGCTCCGGTGCCTCGGCGGCCTGTTCGGCATTCTCCACCGCGTCGGCGCGGGCTTCGGGCGGCGTGGCACCGAACGACTCCTCGTGGTAGCGCGACATGTCGTAGCCGGCCGCCTCCAGCAGGCGCTTCACCGCGTTCATGTACGGCGTGGGGCCGCAGCAGTAGATCTCGCGCTCCATGAAGTCGGCGGCAATCAGCTCCAGCAGCTTGTGGTTCAGGTAGCCGCGGTAGCCTGCCCATGGCTCGCCCAGCCCGTGCTTCTCGCAAATGATGTGCAGGCTGAAGTTGTCGATGCGCGACGCCATGTGTTCCAGCTCGCGGTGGTAAATGATGTCCTTGGGCGAGCGGGCGCTGTGCACGAAGACCATGTCGACGTTGGCGTTGGTGTCGTAGAACCAGCGAGCCATGGACATCACCGGGGTAATGCCGACGCCGCCGCTGAGGTACAGCACCTTGGGCGCCGGGAAGTCGATGGCGTTGAACAGCCCCACCGGGCCGTGCACCGCCAGCTCCTGGCCTTCGTGCAGGGTGTCGTGCAGCCAGTTGGACACACGCCCGCCGGGCACGCGCTTGATGGTAATGGAGAAGCTGTAGGGTACCGACGGCGAGCTGGAGATGGTGTAGGAACGCATCACCGGCTGGCCTTCGATTTCCAGCTCCAATGTCACGAACTGCCCCGGCTTGAAGAAGAACAGGATGGGCTGGTCGGCCATGAAACAGAAGGTGCGCACGTCCCAGGTTTCCTGGATGACCTTGACGCAACGGACCACATGGCGGCCATTGGCCCATGTCTGGGTATTTACCGGGCTCAGGAAGCTGTTCGACATGCTCATCTCCACGGCCGACTGCCGGCCTCATGGGGAAGGATTCTGCGTGGGCCGTGTCGCTGTCACTTTCCTATCTGCGACATTCACATGCTTATGGCGACCAGCCCCATGGTGCAAGGGCTGGCGCGTCGGGAATGGATTGGGCCATGTCGCCCATGGATAAGGTTCGCGGCCACGGCGGACGCACACTCCACGGCAAATGAACCGCTGTAAATGAAGCCTTGCGTTGCAAACCGTATCAGCCACTTTTCGCGGCCGCACAGATGGCCATGAGGACACACACGATGGACGTTACCGCTACCCTGAGCCTGGGCGACCCGCTGGAACCCGCACGCAAGGCCACCGCTGAGATGCTCCAGACCCGGGAGCGCACGTTCTCGCTGCCGCAGCCGTTCTATAACGACGAGCGCCTGTTCGACATCGACATGCAGGAGATCTTCCAGAAGGAATGGTTGATCGCCGGCATGACCAGCGAGATTCCGGCCAAGGGCAACTTCATCACCCTGCAGATCGGCAAGAACCCGATCATCGTGGTGCGCGGCGCCGATGGCGTGGTGCATGCCTTCCACAACGTCTGCCGCCACCGCGGCTCGCGCCTGTGCACCAGCGAGAAAGGCAAGGTGGCCAAGCTGGTGTGCCACTACCACCAGTGGACCTACGAGCTGGATGGCCGCCTGCTGTTCGCCGGCACCGAAATGGGCGCCGACTTCGACATGAAGCAGTACGGCCTGAAACCGGTGAACGTGAAGACCGCCGGCGGCTACATCTTCATCAGCCTGGCCCAGAACCCACCGGCCATCGACGAGTTCCTGCGCACGCTCGAGCACTACATGGAACCCTATGACATGGAGAACACCAAGGTGGCGATCACCACCACCCTGGTGGAAAAGGCCAACTGGAAGCTGGTGCTGGAAAACAACCGCGAATGCTACCACTGCGGCGGCTCGCACCCCGAGTTGTTGAAAACCCTGCTGGAGTGGGACGACGTCACCGACCCGCGCGCCGACCAGGCCTTCAAGGACCACCTGGCCGCCAGCGCCGCCGCCTGGGAAGCCGAGAAGATCCCCTACGCCCACGCCAGCTTCGGCCTGCGCAACCGCATCGTGCGCATGCCGCTGCTCAAGGGCACCGTGTCCATGACCCTGGACGGCAAGGTCGGCTGCAAGAAGCTGATGGGGCGCATCCAGAACCCGGACCTGGGCTCCATGCGCATCCTGCACCTGCCGCACTCCTGGAACCACTGCATGGGCGACCACATCATCGTCTTCACCGTGTGGCCCATCAGCGCCCAGGAAACCGTGGTCACCACCAAGTGGCTGGTGCACAAGGACGCCGTGGAAGGCGTGGACTACGACGTGGACCGCATGCGCCAGGTGTGGGACGCCACCAACGACCAGGACCGCCGCCTGGCCGAGGAAAACCAGAAAGGCATCAACTCCACCGCCTACCAGCCCGGCCCCTACTCCAAGACCTACGAGTTTGGCGTGGTGAACTTCATCGACTGGTACAGCGAGCGCATGCTCAGCAACCTGGGGGCCGCGCCAGCGCCGTACCTGAAGGGCGTGGCGGTGCACGAGTAATCACCTGCTCTGTAGGAGCCGACCTTGGTCGCGATGCTGGCACCCCACGGTGCCAGCCCTACCGCCATCGCGACCAAGGTCGGCTCCTACCGTGACTGTTGATCAATAACTGATCAACACGCCTCGCGGCCTTGCCCTGCTGGCCCTGCAGCCTTGCACCAACATCTTATCCACAGCCAGGCCCACAGCAAATGTGGGCAAGTGCTGCCCGCCTGCGCAAGAAACCCAAGAAAAACCGTGACTTATTCAGAATCACCTTCCCCAGCGTCAATTGATCAAAAATCGATCAAAGCTCTGTAAGCCAAGCATTACCTGGCCTGTAGCCATGGGCGAACACCTTATCCACAGTTACGCCAACAGACTTTGTGCGCAAGTTTGACGCCCTGCCCCCAGCCCTGTGGAAAACCGCCGGAACCCGCGGTTTATTGGGATTCCAGCGCTTGCATGAAGCCAAAACCATCAGTTTGATCAAAAAACGACCAAACCTGTGCACGCCTTGCCACGCAAGGCTCCCAGCGTTACGCGAACAGATTATCCACAGAGGCACCAACAAGGATTGTGGGAAACATTCGCTGGCCACCGGGTTTTACCCACAGCGAAAACCGCTAAAAAACAGCCACTTACCTTGGTCATTTAATGATCAAAGCGCTGCAGCCCTTGATCCGCCTGGATCCTGGCGATGCACCAACAACTTATCCACACGCCCACCCACACCGAATGTGGGCAACTGGGGCCAATACCCCCTACACCTGTCGGGGTTGTCGCGCACCAGGTCCTTGATCAATCTGTTTGCACCAATAAAAAAGGGATAACCCATGCACTCGGATAGCCTCATCGCCGCCCTCGCCATCGCCCTGCTGCTGGGCATCAGCCTCGCCAGCGCCGAGCCCCACACCGACTGGCAGGAGGTGCTCCAGGTAGGGCTGCCGCTGTGCCTGGCAGGGGTGGTGACGGTGGCCTACTGGTTGCGTCGCCAGCAGCCACGGCGTGCCAGGCCGGTGCAGCCACGGGGGTTGTTCATGGTGTGGGTGAATATTCGGTGGGAAGGGTTGGGGCGGCGGGGAGCCTGATGCGTAGATCCTGTGACGCAGCCTTCGGCAGCTGCTATGGGGCACAGGCTGTAGCAGCGGCCGGAGGCCGCGTCACGGGTTGGGGAATGGCTGAGCGCTTTGGTCAGCGCACCACCCCCTCCTCCACCAACAACTTCAATATCGCCTGCGCGCCTTCCTGGGCACTCACGCCCTTGAGCACCTGCCCGCCACCACCGCTGGCCTTGGCCGTGGCGGCTTTCATGCGGTCGGCGCCGCTCTTGGCCTTGATCACTTTCAGGCGCTTGGGCCGCGGCTTGGCGGGGCTCAGTTCGGCGCCTGTGGATAACGGGTCTTCGACGATTTCCACCCGGTCCACCTGGAACTGGCCGCGCTGGGCGGGGCCGTAGGCGCTTTGGCGGGCCTTGGGGGCGGCGTTGTCGACGGTGGCCAGCAGCGGCAGGCGCACCTTGAGGCGCCGGCGCTGGCCGCGTGGCAGGGCTTGCAGCACCTGGGCGACGCCGTTGCTCACCGACTCCACTTCGGCAAGGCCGGTCACCAGCGGCCAGCCAAGCTGTTCCGCCAGCAGGAACGGCAGCATGCCCGAGCCTTCGCCGGTTTCCGCCTGGCTGCCGGCCAGCACCAGTTGCGCGCCAACGTCGTGCAGGTAGTTGGCCAGGGCCGGCAGCACGTCGCTGCCCGGCGGTTGTTCGAGCACGTCCATGTGCGCCAGGCCCATGCCCAGGTAGCTGCGCAGGGCCGGCTCGCGGACGTCGCCGGCGTGCACCACCTGCAAGTTATCCCCGGCCAGCTGCAGGCCAAGTTCCACCGCGCGGGCGTCCTGTTCGGCGCGGCGGCTGCGGCCGGAGGTAGGGTGGGCGCCGACGGAGACCAGGCTGACGACTTTCATGTTCATGTGCACCTCAGGCGGCATCGCGCTTGGCTTGGTTACGGTAGGCGTCCACGGCGGCGATCAGCGCCTTGAGCAGCTCGCCGCTGTCGCCGATCACCGAGAGGTCGGCGCGCTTGATCATGTCGCAACCGGGGTCGAGGTTGATGGCGATGACCTTGTCGCAGGCGCCGATGCCCTGCAGGTGCTGGATGGCGCCGGAAATGCCGACGGCCACGTAGACCCGCGCGGTGACCCAGGTGCCGCTGGCGCCCACCTGGCGGTCGCGGGTCATGAAGCCATCGTCCACGGCCACCCGCGAGGCGCCCTCGGTGGCGCCCAGCGCTGCGGCGGTGCTGTGGAACAGCTCCCAGTCGCGCACGCCGTTGCCGCCGGAGAAGATGAACTCGGCCTCGGCCATGGGAATGGCGGCCGGGTCCACGGCCACCGCGCCCAGGTCTTCGATGCGCGACAGGCTGCGCGCCACGCTTGTGGATAACTGCACCGCCAGCGCCTCGTGGCGGGTTTCATCCACCGGCTCGGCGCATTCGGCGGCGGCCAGGATCAGCCGTGGCAAGACGCGGCTGATGTCCTGTTGGCCGGCGCCGGCGCGGCCCACGCAACGGCCTTCCTTGACCTGCCAGATGCGCGTGGCCGGGCGTTCGCCCAGGCTGGCACCCAGGCGCCGGCCCAGCTCGCCGCCACCGCTGCGGCTGTCGGGCAGCAGCCAGTGGCGCGGGTTGAACTGGTTATCCACGGCGCGCAGGCCCTGGATGCGTTGCTCGGGGGCGTAGCCGTCGTATTCGTCGCCGCTGATTTCCAGCAGGCGGTCGACGCCGGCGATGGAGAAACTGGTTTCCTTGTGCTCGCCAAAGACGATCGCCAGCACTGCGCCGTCGCTGCCCGCCAGCTGATGAGCCAGGCCCAGCAGGTCGCGGTCGTGGCTGCTGAGGCGGCCGCCGACCATGTCCGGCACCACGGCGATGTAGAACGCCGGCTCCGGCACCCGATGCAACGGCAACAGCACCTCCACGGCCGCCGAGCGCTTGCTCGCGCCGCCCTGTTGCGCGCCGCTGCGGTCAATGCGCTTGATGCCATTGGGGCCGATGAAGCCCACGGCATGGGGGTTCTTGCGGATGACGCCCGCAGGCCCCATCCAGGACGCCTGCACCGGCTGCATGGCCGCGTGCAGCGGGTGCAGGCGGTTGCGGGCGATCCTCTCGGCCCGCGGGTCGCGGCGAATAATGTCGCTCATCAGTGCACCTCCGCAGGGATACGTTTAGCCGGCACTGGCTTTGCCGTCGCTGCCTCTTCCACCAGCGCATCAGCCACCAGCTCGGCGATGTCCTTGATCAGGGGGCGGGGCTCGACCACGCCTTCCAGCATGGCCGTGCACTGTGGGCAACCCACGGCCACCAGCTCGGCCTGGGTCTGGCGGATGTCGTCCATGCGCATGTCGGGAATACGCTGCTTGCCGGGAATGTCGGTGATCGGCGCGCCGCCACCGCCGCCGCAGCAGCGCGAGCGGAAGCCGGAACGCTGCATTTCGCGCACCTCGATGCCTAGGGCCTTGAGCACGTCGCGCGGGGCCTGGTATTCGCCGTTATAGCGGCCCAGGTAGCACGGGTCGTGGTAGGTGACGCTGCCGCCCTTGTGCTGGCCCAGGCTGAGCTTGCCCGCGGTCACCAGTTCGGCCATGAAGGTGCTGTGATGCAGCACCTCGTACGTGCCATTGAACGCACCGTATTCATTCTTCAGCACGTGGAAGCTGTGCGGGTCGCAGGTGACGATGCGGCTGAAGCTGTACTTGGCCAGGGTCTGGATGTTGCGCCTGGCCAGGTGCTGGAACGTCGCCTCATCGCCCAGGCGGCGCGCCACGTCGCCACTGTCGCGCTCTTCCAGGCCCAGCACGGCGAAGTCGACCTTGGCCGCCTTCAGCACTTTGACGAAGGCGCGCAGGGTGCGCTGGTTGCGCATGTCGAAGGCGCCATCACCGACCCAGAACAGCACGTCGGCGGTCTTTTTCTCGCTCATCACGTTGAGGTTCAGGTCGGCCGCCCAGTTCATCCGGCCGCCGGGGTTGAAGCCGCCGGGGTTGTCGGTGGCGATCAGGTTGTCGAGCACCTCGGCGCCCTTGTTGGGGGTAGCGCCCTTTTCCAGGGTGAGGTGGCGGCGCATGTCGACGATGGCGTCGACGTGCTCGATCATCATCGGGCACTCTTCCACGCAGGCGCGGCAGGTGGTGCACGACCACAGGGTTTCGGCGTCCACCAGGCCGTTGACGATGGGCTGGTGCGGGTTGCCACCGTGCTCACCAATTGCCTTGCCCGGGTAGGGGCTGCCGGCGAACTGGGCGTCGGTGCCCCCGGCCAGGCCCACTACCATGTCCTGGATCAGTTTCTTGGGGTTCAGCGGCTGGCCGGCGGCGAACGCCGGGCAGGCCGCCTCGCACTTGCCGCACTGCACGCAGGCGTCGAAGCCCAGCAGCTGGTTCCAGGTGAAGTCCTTGGGTTTTTCCACGCCCAGCGGCGCAGCCGGGTCGGCCAGGTTCAGCGGCTTGAGGCCGGTGGAACGGCCGCCGCCAAAGCGCTCGGCGCGGCGGTGCCAGGCCAGGTGCAGGGCACCGGCGAAGGCGTGCTTCATGGGCCCGCCCCAGGTCATGCCGAAGAACAGCTCGGACACGCCCCACAGCACGCCCACCGCCAGGATCGCCGCCAACACCCAGCCGCCGAAGTTGGCAGGCAGGATGCCGGCCACCGGCAGGGTCAGCAGGAAGAAGCTCGCGGCGAACGCCAGCAGGCTTTTCGGCAGGCGCATCCATGGGCCTTTCGACAGCCGCGACGGCGGATTCAGCCGGCGTTTGAAGACGAACACGGCACCGACGAACATGATGACCGTAGCCAACAGCAGTGCATAACCGAGGATGCGGTTATGCAGGCCGAAGCCGTGCACCAGGATCGCCAGGACGATGGACAGCACCGCGCCACCGGCCGTGGCCACGTGGGTGTTGGCGATGTATTTGTCGCGCGCCACCACGTGGTGCAGGTCGACCATGTAGCGCCGCGGCATGGCCAGCAGGCCGCCCAGCAGGTCGACGGCAGCCGGCCGGCCCTGGCGCCACAGGCGCACGCGGCGCACGGCGCCGAGCACGCCAAGGGCCAGGGCGGCGAATAGCAGGATGGGGAGGATAGTGTTCAGCATGGGGGGGCTCCCACCAGTACAGCGAAATAAATGCGTTCCTGTAGGAGCTGCCGCCAGGCTGCGATAAAGGCCGAAGGACTTTCGTCCGGGTCAGGATCGCAGGGGCCGCGATGCGGCCCGACGCCGCCTGGCGGCAGCTGCTACGCGGTTACGCCGAGCTTAGAAGTCCTTGCACAGGCGCAGGGCGTCGTAGATCGCCGCATGGGTGTTGCGCTGGGCCACGCAGTCGCCGATGCGGTACAGCAGGTAGCCGTCGCCGGCCTGGCTCAACGCCGGTTGCGGCTGGATGGCAAACAGCGCCTCGATGTCCATCTGGCCCTTGTTGCGCGACTCCTGCTTCAGCTCGTAATAGAGTTTCTCGTCCGGCCGCACGCCGTTCTCCACCACCACCTGGTCCACCACGCGCTCCTCCTTGGCCCCGGTGTACTCGTTCTCCAGCACCGCCACCAGCTTGTCGCCCTCGCGGTAGACCTTTTCCAGCATGAAGTCGCCGGTCATGATCACTTCTTTCGGGTACATGCTGCGGTAGTAGGTGGGGAACGACGTGCCGCCAATGGCCACGCCCGGCTTGATGTCGTCGGTGACGATCTCCACCTGGGCGCCCTTGTCGGCGAGGTAGTCGGCCACCGACATGCCGGTGAACTCGCAGATGGTGTCGTACACCAGCACGTTCTTGCCCGGTGCCACCTTGCCGTCCAGCACGTCCCAGCTGCTCACCACCAGGCCTTCTTCCGCCCCCCAGTGCTCGTTCTGCTCCAGGAACGGGTGGCCGCCCACGGCCAGCACCACCACGTCGGGGCGCAGGTCGCGAATGGTCGCCGCGTCGGCAGCAGTGCCCAGGCGCAGGTCCACCTTCAGGCGCGCCAGTTCCAGCTGGAACCAGCGGGTAATGCCGGCGATCTGGTCACGTTGCGGCGCCTTCGACGCCGTGGTGATCTGCCCGCCGATGAAGTCTTTCTTCTCGAACAGCGTCACGTCGTGGCCACGCTCGGCCGACACCCGCGCCGCCTCCATGCCCGCCGGGCCGGCACCGACAACCACCACCTTGCGTTTGGGCCCGGTGGATTTCTCGATGATGTGCGGCACGCCCATGTATTCACGCGAGGTGGCGGCATTCTGGATGCACAGCACGTCCAGGCCCTGGTACTGGCGGTCGATGCAGTAGTTGGCGCCCACGCACTGCTTGATCTGGTCCACCTGGCCCATCTTGATCTTGGCGATCAGGTGCGGGTCGGCGATGTGCGCGCGGGTCATGCCGACCATGTCCACGTAGCCGCCTTCGAGAATGCGCGTGGCCTGGTTGGGGTCCTTGATGTTCTGCGCGTGCAGCACCGGCGCCTTCACCACTTCCTTGATACCGGCGGCCAGGTGCAGGAACGGCTCCGGTGGATAACTCATGTTGGGGATAACGTTGGCCAGGGTGTTGTGGGTGTCGCAACCCGAGCCCACCACGCCAATGAAGTCGATCATGCCGGTGTCGTCGTAGTACTTGGCGATCTGCTTCATGTCCTCGTGGCTGAGGCCATCGGGGTGGAATTCGTCGCCGCAGATGCGCAGGCCCACGCAGAAATCGGGGCCCACTTCCTTGCGTACGGCCTTGATCACTTCCAGGCCGAAACGCATGCGGTTTTCAAAGCTGCCGCCCCATTCGTCGGTGCGCTTGTTGACCCGTGGGCTCCAGAACTGGTCGATCATGTGCTGGTGCACCGCCGACAGCTCCACGCCGTCCAGGCCGCCGGCCTTGGCCCGCGCCGCAGCGCTGGCGTAGTTGCCGATCACGCGCCAGATCTCTTCGGGCTCGATGGTCTTGCAGGTGGCGCGGTGCACCGGCTCGCGGATGCCCGACGGCGACATCAGCGTGGGCCAATGCTCGCCGTCCCAACGCGAGCGGCGGCCCATGTGGGTAATCTGGATCATGATCTTGGCGCCATGCTTGTGCATGGCGTCGGCCAGGTTCTGGAAGTGCGGGATGATCTTGTCGGTGGCCAGGTTCACCGATTTCCACCAGCCCTGGGGGCTGTCGATGGCCACGCTGGACGAGCCGCCGCAGATCGCCAGGCCGATGCCGCCCTTGGCTTTCTCTTCGTAGTATTTGACGTAACGATCGGTAGTCATGCCGCCATCGGTGGCGTAGACCTCGGCGTGCGCAGTGCTGAGCACGCGGTTGCGGATCGTCAACTTGCCGATCTGGATCGGCTGGAACATCGCTTCGAAAGCCATGACGGTGTCCTCGACTTACAACGGCTTGACGGTGAACAGGCCATCTTCGTGGCCTTCTTCCGAACCGCCGTACACCTGCTCGGCGACGGTGCGGATGGCGCTGCCCTTGGCAGCCAGAATCTGGTCCATGGCGCCGGCGAACCAGCCGGTGAACATGTAGTCCACCTTGCGGCCGACCTTGCCGTACACGTACACGAAGCACGAGTGCTCAAGCTTGACGCTGGCGGTGCCTTTTTCCAGGTCGATGTCCTGGATCTTGAACAGGCCCCAGCCGCGTTGCGACAGGCGCTTCATGTAGTGTTCGAACACCGCCACGCCTTCCAGGCCATGGCATTCGGCTTCCTTCTCGCACCAGTGCCAGGCGGATTTGTAGCCAGCCTTGTAGAGAATTTCGGCGTAGGCGTCGGCGCCCAGCACTTCCTCGATGCCCATGTGGTTGTTGACGAAGAAATGCCGCGGCACGTACAGCATCGGCAGGGCGTCGGAGGTCCAGACACCGGTCTCGCTGTCGACTTCAATTGGCAATTGCGGGGCGATCTTGGCCATGGAAACTTAACTCCAGAAATTTGAAATAAGGGGGTGAGGCGGGTTAAGGCGTTACTCGCCCCACACGTCCTTCAGAACGTTGACCCAGTTTTCGCCCATGATCTTGCGCACCACGCGTTCGCTGTGGCCGCGCTTGAGCAGGGTCTCGGTCAGGTTCGGGAATTCGCCCACGGTGCGGATGCCCAGCGGGTTGATGATCTTGCCGAAGTTGGTCAGGCGCCGGGCGTAGCCCTTGTCGTGGGTCAGGTATTCGAAGAAGTCCTGGCCGTGGCCCTGGGTGAAGTCGGTGCCGATGCCGATGGAGTCTTCACCGACGATGTTCATGGTGTATTCGATGGCTTCGGCGTAGTCGTCGATGGTCGACTCGATGCCCTTGGCCAGGAACGGCGCGAACATGGTCACGCCCACGAAGCCGCCGTGGTCGGCGATGAACTTCAGTTCCGCGTCGGACTTGTTGCGCGGGTGCTCCTTGAGCCCGGAAGGCAGGCAGTGGGAGTAGCACACCGGCTTTTTCGATTCGAGAATCACTTCCTCGGAAGTCTTCGAGCCTACGTGGGACAGGTCGCACATGACGCCCACGCGGTTCATTTCGGCGACGATCTCGCGGCCGAAGCCCGACAGGCCGCCGTCGCGCTCGTAGCAGCCGGTGCCCACCAGGTTCTGGGTGTTGTAGCACATCTGCACGATACCCACGCCCAGCTGTTTGAACACTTCCACGTAGCCGATCTGGTCTTCGTAGGCATGGGCGTTCTGGAAGCCGAACAGGATGCCGGTCTTGCCCAGCTCCTTGGCCTTGCGGATGTCGGCGGTGCTGCGCACGGGCATCACCAGGTCGCTGTTTTCGCGCATCAGCTTCTGGCTCTTGCAGATGCTGTCGACGGTGGCCTGGAAGCCTTCCCACACCGAGACGGTGCAGTTGGCCATGGTCAGGCCGCCCTTACGCATGTCCTCGAACAGCTCACGGTTCCATTTGGCAATGATCAGCCCGTCGATAACGATGCTGTCGGCGTGCAGTTCGGCTGGGCTCATCAGGCTGTCCCCTTTAGGCATGTACCCGCGCCGAATCGTCTGCCGGCGCTTTGGAGCCAGCATATGCCTGCGCGCCCCGGCAGCCGGATGCAAAAACGACAGGGGGTTTGTTGAAAGCGTCAAGGCGACGCGCAGTTGTTCAAATACGGCGGTGGGGCGGGTTGGCTGGAATACTTACCGGATGCCGACCGCCCCTGCGGCCTGCCTAGATTGGTGGCCCGGACCGATCACCGCGAGCGGCCATTTATCAGGTACAACCATGAACATTGATCAACAGACGAGCTATCGCCAGCAGCTCGACGATTTTCTCGGCAGAATCCAGTCAAAGCTCCTGCCGGCCATCAACACTACGAGCGCGCTGGCGGGCCCCGCCCCCCTGTTGCCGTCAGCGCAAAAACGCGACGTGGCCTTGGTGGTCGAGGACACTTTGCTGGCCGTCAGGCAGGGGCTGGACGATAGACAGATGAATACGGTGCTGACGGTCTCGTACCTGGCGCAACTGTTGGCAAACGCTCTGTTTACCCCCGCCCTGCCAGAATGGGAGATTGAATACCGCAAAGCATTGACCGATGTCGGCTGGGACGTCGATACACAGGTTGTCCTGGCCGGAAGAGACTTTCCCAGCCTGACGCTGCCTGCGGTAGCCCGCACGATAGCCACGCGCATAGGCTGCCCGGACGCTGGGGAGCTGCTTGAAGACGCGGTAAGCCAACTGCCGCAATCGCCCAGAGCGTTCGGGTTGCTTGAACGCTGCAGCTTGCTCACGGGGAAGCTGTTCGCACTCAACATCATCCCGGTGCCGACCGTGACTGCCGACGGCAAAGTGCGGCTCGGTGTAGCGTTCGTGCGCATGCAAACCACCAACGGAACGCTGGGAAGCCTCCTGGCCAGCGTTTTGCTCAATGCATTTTCGCCGCGCCTGGCCTACGGCTTCTCCGCCACCATCTCGCTTGAGAAACTCACCTTCATGGGCCCGATCGTCGAGGAGGCGTTGCATGCCGTCAGAAAACGCCAATTCGAGGAAATCAGGCTGGGATGACTGCTTAGCTTTTTTCACCCGCCCCTATTCTTTACCCACCACCTGAGCCAAAATCCCCGCCATTGTTCTGCACATCTTGGCGGGGATCTCGCACATGAAATCTTGGTTACTGGTATTGGCTCTGGCTTCCCTGGGTGCCCACGCGGCCGAAGACGGCCCTACCCCCTGCGACAACGTTGACGACAGCAAGGCCAGCCTGGCCTGCTCGGCGTACAACAAGAAAACCGCCGAAAGCGAGCTCAAGGACGCCTACAAGGACCTGCTCGACCGCGCCAAGACTAACTTCAGCGGCGAACCGGCCAAGCAGGCCAAGATGAAGGACCTGGTTACCGCCGCCCAGGCCCAGTGGGAGAAGACCCGCGACGCCGACTGCGCCATCGAGACCTTCGAAGCCAAGCCGGGCACTCCGGAATTCACCACCGCCCAGGACGACTGCATCGCACAGAAGAGCGACGAACGGTCGGAATACCTGCAGACCCTGGCCAACCCGGGTGACGAAGGCGACGTGCCCGAGCAGTAAGCCCCTCTTTCACCAAGGCATTTTATGAAAATCTGCGGTATCGACATCAAGGCCAGCGAAGCCATCTTCGCCCTGGCCAGCCACGCAAGCGGCACCCTCGAGCACCTGGCGTTGCCACTCAAGAAACTGGCCCTGGACGACGATGAGGATGCCGCGCAGGTGAAAGCCTTCGCCCGTCAGCTGGCCGAGTTCGTCAGCGCCAACGGCATCACCCACCTGGCCATCAAGAAACGCAGCAAAAAGGGCGAGTTTGCCGGCGGCCCCATCACCTTCAAGATCGAAGGCATCCTGCAACTGCTGGAAGGCTGCGACGTGCAGCTGGTGTCACCGCAGACCATCAACGCCCAGGCGAAGAAACACGATATCGCCCTGCCCGCCTCGCTGAACAAATACCAGCACGACGCCTTCAAGGCGGCCTGCGCCCTGCTGCTGAAAACCCGCTAAACCTTACCATTGCGCGCAGGCAGGCTTACCCGATGCCGCCCAGCCTGCCACTGGCCTAGGTTGAGCCACCGGCCGTCCATGGAGGACTGCCACCGGCAAGGAGCGAGTACCCGCCATGAACCAGTCAGTGCAGCAGTACCGTGATCAGCTAGAAACCTTCGTCGCCACCCTCAACCTTCCCATGGCTGCCCAGGCCGCCGGCCTTCAACAAGCGCCCCCCAGCGCCGAGGCCCGCGACATGGGCCTGGTGATGGATAGCGGGGTGCTGGCCGTCAATCAGGGCCTGCACGACGAGCACCTCAGGGGGGTGATGCTGTGCACCCACTTCGCACAGTTGGTCGCCAGCGATCGTCACGCCATCGGCTCGCGGCAATGGGAGGACGAGTACATGGCAGCCTTGCGGAACCTGGGATGGCGCGCGGTGTGGGGCACCGAATTGCGTCAATCGCAGATGCCGCCTAACCCAAGCCTGGAAGCCGTACTGCAGACCATTTTCAGCAAAATCGACTGCGTAGAAGCTTCCCCACTCGTCGAGCGCATCCACGAAGGCTTGAAGAACTCCCCACGGGCCCTGGCCATGCTCGGTAAAAGCTCCCAGCAATACGGTTTCCAATACAACGCCGTGCGCTCCCAGAAAGGGGCGCCCCACATCAAGCTGGGGGCGGTATTCCTGCGCAGTGCAGAGGCGGGGCGTGCCGACGGCAAATGGTGGCGTGGCGCGAACAGCCTTGAGGCGAGCTTCGGCGTAGGGGTGGAGACGCGGCTGAGCCTCGATCAATTCGACACCATGATCGAGGTCGTCGAGCCCGCACTGGAAAACCTGACCCGTTATCTGTGGGAGCAGATACGCCTGTAGTAGCTGCCGAAGGCGGCGTCCGGCGGCGTGCCTGCAGGACCGCGGCGCTTGGGACGCAGCCTGCGGCAGCTGCTACGGGGGTGATTGGGAACGGGACTACTGTATGATCGGAAATGCCTGACAAATGCTGCTCGCGGGCCAGTGTTACCTTTGCCCGGTCGCCAAAAACGGCGACCGAGTGTGAGAACTCGCCAGCACCAAGAGCTTTGTCAGCGCGCTTCATGGCAGCTGTACCCGGGCGGGTTTCGGCCCGGCCGAGTTCCTTGGTGCCTCGGTTTCTCACCCCGTGTACAGCTGCCACCTTGTTCCGTGAGAAGAACAAGGTGGCGGCTCCATGAAGTGCATCAAGGAAAACACCATGAACAACTACCAAACCGGGACCGCCACCTTCGGCCCTCTCGACGCCAACGCCCTCCCCCTCTTCACCATCACCCCGGGCTTCAACGCCGAGGACGCCCTGGCGCACCTGAGCGTCTTGCTCAAGGGCGCCGAAGCCTGCGCCTTCGAACTCACCGAGTGCCCCGGCGACACCGCCCACGGCCTGGCGCTGTCCTTGGCCCAACAAATCGACACGGCCCGCGGCCTGGTCCAAGCCCTGCTGAACAGCCAAACCCTACCCACGTAGCAGCTGCCGAAGGCGGCGTCCGGCGGCGTGCCTGCAGAATCGCAGGGGCCCGGACGCAGCCTGCGGCAGCTGCTACGCCGGTTTGCGCAGGCTTAGCCAATGGGCAAAGGACTTATCCTCCAGCACATAGGCACCCCGGCTGGATTTCCACACCAGTTCTTTCTCGCGCAATGCCTCGATGCTGGCCTGGATGGTCTGGGTACCAGGCACCAGGTCACTGCCCAGGGTTTCCAGCACCTTGCTGACTGCAAGCACGGTGGCATCGGCGAAAGGCGCGAACGGTTCGCTGGCCAGCGAGCGATCCACCATCACCTGCAACACAGCACGTTGCGGCAACGTCAGGGTGTTCCACGCGCTTTCGAATTCGTTCCAGGCACCCGCGAGCACGGCCTCGGCGCCGCTGCGCAACAGCGCACCAAGATTTCCGGCCTCTCCAAGTTCCAGCGCCACGGTACTGATGATCGCGCGCAGCATTTCCGGACGCCGCCCCACCTGCTCGAAGGCATGCTCCACGTCGGCAGCACCGAACTGGTTATTCTGCGCCAGATGCTTGTTCAGCCATGCGGTATAGGCGCTGGTGAACTCTTTGCCCAGCAGCGGAAAAGTAGTGACGCTGGAGCCAAAGAACGGCTGGCTGCGGTTCAGTACCAGATGCGCCAGCTTGTCCCGGTTCGAACCGGTGAAAACCATATACACGCCCGGTTTCTCACGCCCCTGGTTGAGCTCGTCCCGGGCAGCCTTCAGCGCGAACATGGCGTTGATGCCGCTATCAGTGCTGAGCGCGTGCTGGGCTTCATCGATCACCAGCGCCAGCGGTTGCCCTGAAGCCTGGTGCAACAGTTCCAGCGCCTGGCTGAGCGTCGCGCCCGGTGGCAGCTGCGGCTGGGTGAAATCCCAGGAAAGCGTGCGCAGGAAATTGAGCTTATCCACCCCCAGGGATTTGGCGAGCTTGCGAATGCCCTTCTCAAACGGCACCAACGCATTGGCGATGGCCGTGGCGATCAGCTCTGCCGGATCAGTTTCACGGTCGCTCCACAGGTCGACATACACCGCCAGCCAGCCACGTTTCTGGCACTCGGGGATCAGGTCCTCGCGCAGGAAGGTGCTTTTCCCGGTACGCCGGGGCGCGGCCAGGAACAGCCCGGAGCTGTAGTCCAGCAGGCCCGCACCGGTGAGCCCATCCGCAATCTGGCCGGCCAGCGCGGGGCGACGAAAAACAAAACCTGCAGAGCTACTCATGGTTTTACACTCAATTATAAAAGCATGTATAAATTATACAGCTAAGTATAATTTACCATAATTCACCTCACACCACCCCCTCCCTACGCCGCTCCTCCCGCGGGCACCGCCCGAACCGTGCGCGGTAGCTACGGGTGAAATACGACGCCGACTCGAAACCGCAGGCAAGGCTCACCTCCAGCACGCTCATGCCGGTCTGGCGCAGCAGCTGCCGGGCTTTTTCCAGGCGCAGGCGCAGGTAAAAGGCGCTGGGCGTGTCGTTGAGGTGCAGCTTGAACAGCCGCTCCAGCTGCCGCCGGGTGACGTTGATGCCTTCCGCCAACGCCAGGGTGCTGAGCGGCGGCTCGGTGTGCTGTTCCATCTCGCCAATCACCTGCACCAGCTTCTTGTTGCTGACGCCATAGCGCGAGGCGATCTGCATGCGCTGGTGGTCCTTGCGCGGGCGAATACGCCCGACCACGAACTGCTCCGACACCTCGATGGCCAGGGCACTGCCGTGGGCCTGGGCGATCAGGTCGAGCATCAGGTCGATCGAGGCGGTGCCGCCGGCCGAGGTGATGCGCCGCCGGTCGATCTCGAACAGTTCCTGGGTCACCTCCAGCTGCGGGAAGGTTTCCTTGAAGGCATCCAGGGCCTCCCAGTGCAGGGTGGCGCGGTAGCCGTCGAGCAGGCCGGCCTTGGCCAGCACGAAGGCACCGGTGTCGATGCCGCCCAGGGCTACGCCGTTGTGGTCCAGCCGCCGCAGCCACTGCTGCAGGCCCGGGGTGACGGCCTTGAGCGGCTCGAAGCCGGCCACCACCAGCAACGTCGCCCCGGGCCCCAGGGCCTCCAGCGCGGCATCGGCGTTCACCGACATGCCGTTGCTGGCCAGCACCGGCCCGCCATCCAGGCTCAACACGTGCCAGCGGTACAGCTCGCCGCGAAAGCGGTTGGCCACGCGCAACGGCTCTACCGCGGAGATAAAGCCGATGGCGGAGAAACCGGGTAGCAAGAGGAAGTAGTAGTCCTGGGACATGGCCGCTCTCGTGCAGGGAAGCCTCGTTAATACGCCGCAGGTCGCCGCAGTGCAAGTGCGGGTCGCCGCAGTGCGAATTTACCGGCGCCCGGCAGGCTACCTTGTTGTCCAGGGTGCGCAGACGCCCTTCCCCCAATAACTAGAAACTGCCGCGAGAGGAGCCATCATGAAAAGACTGATCAGCTGCTGTCTGCTGATGCTCACCAGTACCGCGATGCTGTCGGCCGCCCAGGCCGCCGAACCCGAAAGTTGCAAGAACGTGCGCCTGGGCGTGGTCAACTGGACCGACGTGATGGCCACCAGCGCCATGACCCAGGTGCTGCTCGACGGCCTGGGCTACCAGACCAAGCAGACCAGCGCCTCCCAGCAGATCATCTTTGCCGGCATCCGCGACCAGCGCCTGGACCTCTTCCTGGGCTACTGGAACCCGCTGATGACCCAGACCATCACGCCCTTCGTGGAACAACAGCAGGTCAAGGTGCTGGCCGAACCCAGCCTCAAGGACGCCCGCGCGACCTTGGCCGTGCCCACCTACCTGGCCGACAAGGGCCTGAAGAGCTTCGCTGATATCGCCAGGTTCAAGAAGGAACTGGGCGGCAAGATCTACGGCATCGAGCCCGGCTCGGGCGCCAACAAGCAGATCAAGGACATGATCGCCAAGAACCAGTTCGGCCTGGGCGGCTTCCAGCTGGTGGAATCCAGCGAGGCCGGCATGCTCTCGGCAGTGACCCGCGCCACCCAGCGCAACGAAGCCATCGTGTTCTTCGGCTGGGCGCCGCACCCCATGAACGTCAACCTGAAGATGACCTACCTCAGCGGCAGCGACGGCGCCCTGGGGCCCAACGAAGGCATGGCCACGGTATGGACCGTAACCGCGCCGGACTACGCCAGCCGCTGCCCCAACGTGGACAAGCTGCTGACCAACCTGACCTTCAGCGCCGAAGACGAGAGCCGCATGATGCAGCCGCTGCTGGACCACAAGGACGCCCTGGAATCCGCCAAGGCCTGGCTCAAGGCCCACCCTGAAGACCAGAAACGCTGGCTGGCGGGTGTGACGACTTTCGACGGCAAGCCGGCTGAGCAGAACCTGCAACTCACCACAAACCCCTAAGCGCTCTGTAGCCGCTGCCGCCAGGCTGCGCTGGCCCTGCCAGACCCTGAAAACCTCCAGTGAGGCTCAGGGCCAGGGCAGCCTAGCGGCAGCGGCTACGGGACAGGTGCGCCTGTAATTCAAGAATTCAAGGAGACAGCATGAACCACGACGTGATCATCACCTGCGCCCTCACCGGCGCCGGCGACACCACCGGCAAGAGCCACCTGGTGCCCATCACCCCGCAACAGATCGCCGCTGCCGCCGTGGAAGCCGCCAAAGCCGGCGCCACCGTGGTGCACTGCCACGTGCGCGACCCGCAAACCGGCAAGTTCAGCCGCGACGTGGCCCTGTACCGCGAGGTGATGGAGCGCATCCGCGAGGCCGACATCGACATCATCGTCAACCTCACCGCTGGCATGGGCGGCGACCTGGAGATCGGCCCGGGCGAGTCGCCCATGGAGTTCGGCCCCAACACCGACCTGGTCGGCCCACTGGCCCGCCTAGCCCACGTGGAGGAACTGCTGCCGGAGATCTGCACCCTGGACTGCGGCACGCTCAACTTCGGCGACGGCGACAGCATCTACGTCTCCACCCCGGCGCAGCTGCGCGCCGGGGCCAAGCGCATCACCGAGCTGGGCGTGAAAGCCGAGCTGGAAATCTTCGACACCGGCCACCTGTGGTTCGCCAAGCAGATGATCAAGGAAGGCCTGCTGCACGACCCGCTGTTCCAGCTGTGCCTGGGCATTCCATGGGGCGCGCCGGCCGACACCACCACCATGAAGGCCATGGTCGACAACCTGCCGGCGGACGCCGTGTGGGCCGGCTTCGGCATCGGTCGCATGCAGATGCCCATGGCCGCACAGGCGGTGCTGCTGGGCGGCAACGTACGCGTGGGCCTGGAAGACAACCTGTGGCTGGAGAAAGGCGTGCTCGCCAGCAACGGCCAACTGGTCGAACGCGCCACCGAGATCCTCACCCGCCTGGGCGCCCGCGTGCTCACCCCGGCCGAGGGCCGCGCGAAGATGAACCTCACCCGTCGCACCTAAGGAACCGCCATGACCTTCATTACCGAGATCAAGACCTTCGCCGCGCTGGGCAGCGGCGTCATCGGCAGCGGCTGGGTGGCCCGCGCCCTGGCCCACGGCCTGGACGTGGTGGCCTGGGACCCGGCCCCCGGCGCCGAAGCCGCGTTGCGCCAGCGCGTTGCCAATGCCTGGCCAGCCCTGGTGCAGAACGGCCTGGCGCCTGGCGCCTCGCAGGAGCGCCTGCAGTTCGTCGACACCATCGAGGCCTGCGTCCGCAACGCCGACTTCATTCAGGAAAGCGCTCCCGAACGCCTGGAGCTGAAACTGGAGCTGCACGCGAAAATCAGTGCCGCGGCCAAACCCGACGCCCTGATCGGCTCCAGCACCTCGGGCCTGTTGCCCAGCGAATTCTATGAAGGCGCCACCCACCCTGAACGCTGCGTAGTAGGCCACCCGTTCAACCCGGTGTACCTGTTGCCCCTGGTGGAAGTGGTGGGCGGCCGCCAGACCGCGCCCGCAGCCGTGCAAGCCGCCCTGCAGGTGTATGAGTCACTGGGCATGCGCCCACTGCACGTGCGCAAGGAAGTGCCCGGCTTCATCGCCGACCGCCTGCTCGAAGCGCTGTGGCGCGAGGCCCTGCACCTGGTCAACGATGGCGTGGCCACCACCGGCGAGATCGACGACGCCATCCGTTTCGGCGCCGGCCTGCGCTGGTCGTTCATGGGCACATTCCTGACCTACACCCTGGCGGGCGGCGACGCCGGCATGCGCCACTTCATGAAGCAGTTCGGCCCGGCCCTGAAGTTGCCCTGGACCTACCTGCCAGCGCCGGAGCTCACCAACAAGCTGATCGATGACGTGGTCGACGGCACCACCGCACAACTGGGCAACCACAGCATCGCCGCCCTGGAACGCTACCGCGACGATTGCTTGCTGGCCGTGCTGGAAGCCGTACGCGCGACCAAGGCGAAACACGGCATGGAGTTCGCCGAATGATCACCTACCGCACACCGGTGCTGGAGGAGTGGGTGGATTACAACGGGCATCTGCGCGATGCCTTCTACCTGCTGATTTTCAGCTATGCCACTGATGCGTTCATGACGGCCGTGGGCATCGACCCACAGCGCGACCAGCGCTCGCTGTTCACCCTGGAGTGCCACATTAATTATCTGCATGAGGTAAAGCTTGGGGTGGAGGTACGGGTAAATACGCACATCGTGGCGCATGATCACAAACGCGTGCACCTCTACCATACCCTGCACGTACCTGGCTCGGATGACCCCGTGGCCACTTCCGAAAAAATGCTGCTGCATGTGGATCTGACGGGGCCACGCGCGGCGCCCTTCAATGATGCCGTGCGTCATCAACTGGCAACTTTTAGTCAACAGCAGCCAGCACTTCCCTCAACGGCATTTATCGGCCGTATCATCAACTTGCACCAGCGCTGATTGTTATTAGTCGGAGGCAATCCCCGCGCTGCGCCATTTCCCTCTTCAGCTGTTCGACGAGACAATCAATAATTACCTCACTGCCCGCGACAACCCAGTTACGGGCAGCTCGCCTACCACTGAAAAGGATTTTAAAACATGTCCATTATCGACTATAGCGAACTGTCCATCCGTGAACGGCTGGCCGCGTTCGATGCCATTGAACTGGCTGAGCCGGAAATTATCACGCCTTCTTTTAGCATCCTCGCTGACAACCGTTACGACGACGAAGACGACTTCGTGCCGGCAGAGGGCGAGAAGCATGCCAGTACCGGCGGCGGCAGCTTGATGACGTTTGAAGATGAAATGTCTCAGCAGAATGTTTTCGATGTTGAAAGCTGCACCTATTTTGCTCAGCGCGCGGCCTCGAAGAAATTCAATATGAAAAGCGAGATCGTGAAATGGTACGAAGAATATACCCGTGTGCTCGGTATCGTCGGCTGGAACCTGCGCAGCTATCAGTTTCAAGAGGTCAAGACCAACAGTACCAGCGTCAGCATTGATCAGATGGCAGTTCGGCTTATGTCGGTAGCCGCTGCGGGCGGCGGTAACATCGCTGCTGCCCTGCTTGCCTCGTTCAAAGACACCTTGAGCACGCTGGCACAGAGGGATCAGCCACTCAAAGCCTTCGACCGGCATGCCAGCACCGAACGCAACGGCGGCTTCCAGATGATGCCTTGCGGCGAGACCAAGGCAGGCCTGGTGAAAATACTGTTGAGCTGCAACTTCTACGAAGCCAAGGTCAACAAAGGCAAAGTGCTGTTTGTTTCGTGGAACAAATCAGATATCCGCATGTATGGCAGCGCCCAACTATCGACGATGAACCCCACCGTCTACGCCACCTTCAGGGGCGAAATCGAAGCGAAGATAGGCGAGCGCCGCCGAGAAGACTTCGACAAAATTAAAATCTAATATAAGTTTTTTCAAACCGGGCGCCTGAAGGCGCCCGGTTTCACGACAAGGATAGTTGAGATGCCGATCGAGTTTCGCAAATTTTCCTGCTCCAGGACATTGCTACTCTGCCGTAACCTGGATGCTGTTCAAGAGCAGGCCGTGCTGAAAGCAATATTATTCAGCCAGTTGAAGGCAGACAAATTGGATGCTTCGCTGAACAGCTCAAAGTGGCACACCTACCAGCAGGACGCGCTGGAACTTCTGGACTGGGCAATGGTGGCATCAGATGGCGAAGATCATAGCAGCGAGGAGACCATTACCGACGTGGTAGCGCAGTTGCGCCTAGCTATCGAGCAATGGCTGAAGCCGGAGACCGCGAGCACCGCCATAGAGTTGCTGGACGCATGGGCTACAAGCCGATCCACACCACCCACGGCGCCCTTGATGCTGGTGGTAACCAGTTCGTCAACCAGCGCACTGCTCCTCACCGCTAGTACCCGGACACACCTGTTATCCGAACCGCCACTGCAGGATGTCCGGCTAGGCATCCAGCGTTACCAGGTAGCACGGCACTTCTGGGCATTGGAAAAAAAGGTGGCGGCAGCTGTAGAGGAGCGCTTCGGCGCCGAATTCCTCGATTGGAACCAGCCGCAACCCGAAACCTCAGCGTGAAGCAAAAAAAGCCCCGATCCAGCCGTATCCGGATCGGGGCGCAGTGTGCTGCGAACAGCGTGTCGAAGGTGACCAGACCCGCACGCTGGAAGCCGACGCCAGTGTGCCCTGCCCCGCCCCCCAGGATTTAGCCGAAAACGACACGCTCATGCCCACCGCGGCCATGGCGACGATCACCCCTTGCCGCGCCGTGCCGGCGCTTACAGAATCGGCCAAAAGCCCCTCACCAAAGGACTCGCCTCATGATGCACGTGGATCTGATTGACCAGGATGACCTGCTCGGCCAACTCAAGGCCCTGGGCTTCGAGATGCCCGCCGGCGCCAGCGCCGAGCAGGCCTGCGAATGTGCAGTGCGCGGCCTCAGCGAGGCGCGCGCCAAGGCCTTGCGAAGAATGGTCGAGCAATTGCTGACCGGCAGCGCCACCATCCTGCCGGCGGTACGCCAGGCCATCGACAAGCAACTGCTGCCCGCGCTGGCGCAATTTCAGCAATCCAGGGTTTGAGCAACGTCAGGAAGCCCTGCCCTTTTCCCACAGCCCTATCAATGGCCTAGATTCGACAGCTCCGGCAGGCACGGCGCCTGCCCCAGCGAACCGCCATCGAGGGCCCCCGCATGAATTACCCTGGCACCGCATTTATCGTCGGCAACACCCTGATAGGGCTTGACGAGGACGTCGACGACCCGTCACGCGATGACGTTTTAAATAGCACCCTGTATGCCCAGCTCGACGCCGACCGCACTGCAAGCAAACATCAAGACATAGAGCGCTGGTTCTGTGCCTACCGCAACACCCTGGCCACTCTGGGCTGGAAGATAGTGCGAGAAAACAATGAGACGTGGGCACGATCCGACTCACTGTCGGCACAGGAGAAAACCTTGCAGATGATCCAGCGGGTCGGTAATCCGCAGCTGGCGAGGCTTACGGAAAGATGCATAGGTGCATTCCGATCGACCCCTTCGCCCAATTGGCAGGAGCCGACAACGCCATGGCAGGAAGTACCGCCCATCTCCTTCATGATGATTCCGTGCGTACCCATCAGCACAAGGAAGGTGTCGATCGTGCTCGCGGCAAACGGTGCGCTATGCGCCGCCGACCCCGACGCGTGGATGAGCGGGCAAGAGCAGACGCTCAGAATCAGGGCTTGCTGCATGGAACTCGACACTGATCATTACCAAAAAAATCGCTGGGCCATTCAAGAGCACCTAAAGCTCGAAGCCTTGAAAATGATCCGTATCACGTTGCTCAGCTGAAGCCACGCGTCGCTCAAAGAACACCTTGGTCGTGCTGTAATGCCCATGGCAGAGGCATCGAATCCAGGCTTGCATAAACAAAACACATACCCGCATAACCGTTTCGCGGCAGACGGCCCGTTGATCCAGTCGTAACTTCTTTCCTACAGCGCCCCGGCGCCATGACAAGAAAGAGAGTATGCCGATGAACAACCGCCCTGCTGTAGACGTCAAGGCGTGGATCGACTCACGCGCCATTTCCCCCTACCAGTGGCTGGTGCTGGCACTGTGCTCGCTGATTATCCTGTTCGACGGCTACGACGCCGCAGTGATGGGCTTCATCGCCCCCGCCCTGGTGCAGGACTGGGGCCTGGCGCCCGCGCAGATGGGCCTGATCCTGGGCGCGGCAATGTTCGGCGTAGCCTTGGGCGCGCTGGTGGCCGGCCCCTACTCCGACCGCCTGGGCCGCAAGCGCGTGCTGCTGGTGTCGATCTTCTGCTTCGCGCTGTTCAGCGTGATGTGCACCTTCGCCCGCAACCCTTATGAAATGGCCCTGCTGCGCTTCCTCACCGGCCTGGGCCTGGGCGCGGTGATGCCCAACTGCGTGACCCTGGTGTCGGAATACATGCCCGAGCGCCGCCGTGGCCTGCTGATCACGCTGATGTACTGCGGCTTCAACATCGGCTCCGGCGCTGGCGGTTTCGTCGCTGCGGGCCTGCTGCCGGTGGGCGGCTGGAAGTCGGTGCTGCTGCTGGGTGGTATCTGCCCACTCATCGTGCTGCCGCTGCTGGTGTGGCTGCTGCCCGAATCAACCTTGTACATGGTGGTGCGCAACCACGCCCAGGGCAGCATCGGCGACATCCTGCGGCGCATGGGCGGCGCGTTTGCCGAGGGCACGCGCTTTACCCTCAAGACGCCGGCCCTGGACAAGAAGGCCCAGGTGTTCAAGCTGTTCTCCAACGGCTACGCCCACGGCACGCTGATGCTGTGGCTGACCTATTTCATGGGCCTGTTCGTGATCTACCTGCTCAACGGCTGGCTGCCGACCATCATGCGCGCCGGTGGCCTGAGCCTGGAGAAAGCCGCCATCACCGCCGGCCTGTTCCAACTGGGCGGCACCCTGGGTGGCCTGCTGGTGGGCAGCCTGATGGACCACTTCAAGTCGCGCAAGAAGGTCATCGGCCTGTTCTACCTGTTGGGCATGTGCTGCCTGCTGGCCGAGGGCATCTTCGGCTTCGGCCCTACCGTGCTGGGCATGCTGGTGTTCGTCAGCGGCATGTGCGTGAACGGCGCGCAGACTGGCCTGCAAGCCTTCTCCCCAACCTTCTACCCCACCGAAATGCGTGCCACCGGTGTCAGCTGGATGCACGGCATCGGCCGCAGCGGCGCTATCATCAGCTCGTCCATGGGCGGCTTGCTGCTGGGCGCGTTCCCGGGCACCACCAGTATCTTCATCGTGTTGTCGATCCCGGCCCTGTTCGCCGCGCTGGCCATCGTCAACCACCGCAATGCCGTAGCCGAACCCGCGACCGACCGCGCTGCGCCACGCGTGGTCGAGGCGCCTAGCCAATGAGTGATTCATGAGTGTACTGACCCAATCCAAGATCGACTGCCACCACCACATCTTCGACCCGGTGCAGTTCCCCTACGTCGCCGACACCCAGTACCGCCCCGAGGGGCACGAACTGGGCACCGCGCTGCAGTACGGCGCGGTGATGCAGGCCTACAACATTCGCCACTCGCTGATCGTCGGCCCTACTTCGGGCTACAACACCGACAACCGCTGCCTGCTGGCGGCGCTGGCGGCAAACCCCGGGCGCTCCAAGGGTATTGCCGTGGTGCCGCTGACCATCGGCAGCGACGAACTGGCGACGCTCAAGGCCCAGGGCGTGGTGGGCATCGCCTTCAACGTGGCCATGCTCGGCACCGCGCCGTTCCTGGAGGTGGATGGGCTAATGGGGCGCCTGGCCGAATTGGAGCTGTTCGCCCAGGTGCAGGTGATGGACGACCAGCTGCCCGCGCTGATGCCGCTGCTGACGCGCAACCGCACGCCGCTGCTGATTGACCACAGCGGCCGCCCGGACGTGACGGCTGGGCTTGGCCAGCCGGCGTTCCAGGCGCTGCTGTCGCTGGCAGACAAGGAACGTACCTTCGTGAAACTCTCGGGGCTGTCGAAGTTTTCCCGCCAGGCCTACCCGTGGGCCGACGGCCACCCCTACCAGCTGGCGCTGCTGGAGGCGTTCGGCGCCGAGCGCTGCATGTGGGGGTCGGACTGGCCGTTCCTGCGTGCCAACGAACGCATGGACATCGGCAGCCTGTTGCTGCTGGTGGAGCAACTGTTCCCGGATGAGAAGGTGCGCGAGCAGATCTTGTGGAGCACGCCGAAGCGGGTGTTTGGGTTTGCCGAATGATCGGTTGTGCTGCCTGACGCGGCCTTCGGCCGCTGCTACGGGAATGATTTTTTCGCATTCCATGTAGCACCGGCCGCAGGCCGCGTCCGAGGCCCTAAATCCGCACGCTGGCAAACGTCGATTCGTTGCGCGCCTGGCTCAACGCCGACATCGGCCCCGACAACGGCGCCAGCACCATGGCCTGCGGAATCGGCATCATGGCCACCTGCTGGGCGGTGTTGGAACCCACGCGCTCGTCGCGCGGCGGAATGCCGAAGTATTCGCGGTAGCACTTGGAGAAGTGCGGCGTGGACACGAAGCCGCACACCGACGCCACTTCGATGATCGACATCGGCGTCTGCTTCAGCAACTGCCGCGCGCGAATCAACCGCAGCTTGAGGTAATAGCGCGACGGCGAGCAGTGCAGGTACTTCTGGAACAGCCGCTCCAGCTGTCGGCGCGACACCGACACATACACCGCCAGCTCATCCAGGTCGATCGGCTCTTCCAGGTTGGCTTCCATCAGCGCGACGATTTCCTGCAGCTTCGGCTGGTTGGTGCCCAGCATGTGCTTGAGCGGCACGCGCTGGTGATCCTGCTCGTTGCGGATGCGCTCGTAGACGAACATTTCCGAGATGGCTGCCGACAGCTCGCGGCCGTGGTCGCGGCTGATCAGGTGCAGCATCATGTCCAGCGGCGCGGTGCCGCCGGAGCTGGTGAAGCGGTTGCGGTCGAGGGTGAACAGGCGGGTGCTCATGGCCACCCGCGGGAAGGCTTCCTGCATCGACGCCAGGCACTCCCAGTGCACGCTGCAGTCGAAGCCGTCGAGCAGGCCGGCGCAGGCCAGGGCCCAGCTGCCGGTGCACACCGCGCCAAGGCGCTTGGACTGGCGCGCCTGGCTCTGCAGCCAGGTCACGTGCTCGCGGGTCACGGTGCGTTGAATGCCGATGCCGCCACAGACAATCACGGTATCCATGGCCGGAGCCTTGTGCATTGCCGCATCCGGGGTGATCTGCAGGCCGTCGCTGGCCCAGACCTGGCCGCCGTCCACGCTCAGGGTGGTCCAGCGATACAACTCGCGGCCGGACAACTGGTTGGCCATGCGTAGGGGTTCTACTGCAGAGGCCAGGGAAATCAGCGTGAAATTATCCAGCAGCAGAAAGCCGATGGATTGAGGCGTACGGGTCTGGGGTTGGGCCCCGGAGTTGAACGACGTCATCGCGGTATCTCCTCACTCAAAGCGGGTGATGGCCTCAGGCGGAGGCTCTTGTTATGGCCCTGCTTGCTGGAGGGCTTTGCGATGACAACGCAAATGCCATGCCTAAAGTTGAATGGCTATTCAATAAATCCTGAAAACGACGTCGCTCTGCGGCCAGACGTCGCAGCTGGCAAGATGCCATCCTTGGCAGCCCTCAAGGGCTGTGAGCACTTCGGTAGCACTTGTGTGAAGCGACGGGTGGAAGGGGGGAAACGAGTGTCACCCCAAGCACGGGCCGGCGCCCTCCAGGGGAAGTACGCCGGCGCAGTGAACGGTAGGCGCTAAACGCGCCAAAAGGTTGCGAGGCCGCCGCGCCGTGAACGAAAACGGCGCAGGCTCAACATTCGATGGCGCTGACCGCCAGGCCGCCGCGCGAAGTCTCCTTGTACTTGTCGTGCATATCGGCACCGGTGTCGCGCATGGTGCGGATCACCCGGTCCAGGGAGATGAAGTGCTGGCCGTCGCCGCGCAGGGCCATTTGCGCGGCATTGATGGCCTTCACCGCAGCGATGGCGTTGCGCTCGATGCACGGCACCTGCACCAGGCCACCCACCGGGTCACAGGTCAGGCCCAGGTTGTGTTCCAGGCCGATCTCGGCGGCGTTTTCCAGCTGCGCTGGGGTGGCACCGAGGATCTCCGCCAGGCCGGCCGCCGCCATGGCGCAGGCCGAGCCCACCTCGCCCTGGCAGCCCACCTCGGCACCGGAAATGGAGGCGTTCTTCTTGCACAGGATGCCAATGGCGGCGGCCGCCAGCAGGTAATCGACGACGTTGGCCTCGCTGACCTCGTCGCTGAACTTCATGTAGTAGTGCAACACCGCCGGAATGATGCCGGCCGCGCCGTTGGTCGGCGCCGTCACCATGCGCCCGCCGGCGGCGTTCTCCTCGTTCACGGCCAGGGCAAACAGGTTCACCCACTCCATCGCACTGAGCGTGGAGCCGATGACGTTGGGCTTGTTCAACTCTTGCAGACTGCGGTGCAGGCGCGCGGCGCGGCGGCGCACGTTGAGGCCACCGGGCAGGATGCCTTCGTGCTTGAGGCCGTGTTCCACGCAGTCCTGCATGGCCCGCCAGAGCTTCATCAGGCCGGCGCGGATCTCCTCCTCGCTGCGCCAGGTCTTCTCGTTGGCCATCATCAATTGCGACACACGCAGGTCGTTTTGCTCGCACAACTCCAGCAGTTCCACCGCCGTGTCAAAGTCGTAGGGCAGCACGGTGTTGTCGGCGTCGAGCACGCCGCTGGCAGCCTGGGCCGAGTCCACCACGAAGCCGCCGCCCACCGAGTAATAGGTGTCGCGGTGCAGCTCACCCAAGGCGCCTTCGGCGATCAGGGTCATGGCGTTGGGGTGGTACGGCAGGTTCTCGTCGAGCATCAGCATGTCGCGCTGCCACACGAAGGGGATCGGCCGCTCGTTGGCCAGTTGCAGGGTGTCGGTTTCGCGCAGGGTGGCGATGTGCAGGCTGATGGTGGTGGGGTCCACCGCGTCCGGCCATTCGCCCATCAGGCCCATGATCACGGCGTTGTCGCTGCCATGGCCGACGCCGGTGGCTGACAGCGAGCCGTACAGGCGCACTTCCACCCGTTGCACCTGTTGCAGCTCGCCGCGTTCGCGCAAGCCCTGCACGAACAGCGCGGCGGCGCGCATGGGCCCCACCGTGTGGGAGCTGGACGGCCCGATGCCGATCTTGAACAGGTCAAACACACTGATTGCCATTGCCGCGCACCTCCTGATTTGGGCAGACCGGGCCGCCACGGGCGGCCGCTGGCGCAACTGCTACGCTTGAGCCGCGTGCGCCGGATTGCCTTCATCATCGGCTTTGCGGCGCAGGGCGCGACGTCTGCAACCGACCCGCTCATGCCCAGCAACGCCTGCGCCCCCAGGAAGGCGTTTTCAGCCATGCCGCTGGTCCAGAATCACGCTTGCAGGGTGCGGAAAATCTGTAAGCGACGTCACCGGCACTGGAAGCGACTCCCTATGTACTGGTTACGACCCCCCCTGTAGGCGCGGGATTTTCACTGGTCCATGATCAATCTCGACTCGATTGCAAGGCACCCGGTTAGCGCTGTCCCAGCGGCGCACCGCCCGCCACCCAACCGCGACCAGAAAGCGGGTCAGCCTGAGCAGGCCGCCCGAGAAAAAACATCCAGGAGCGCAACCCCATGAAAGGTTCACCATCGTTGTTGTTGGCCGCCATGTTGAGTCTGCCGATGCTGGCCCACGCCGCAGAACCGGCCCAATGCGACACCGTCAATTTCTCCGACGTCGGCTGGACCGACATCACCGTCACCACCGCCGTCACCAGCGCCGTGCTGCAGTCGCTGGGCTACAAGACCAACACCACCATGATTTCCGTGCCCGTGACCTACAAGTCCCTGGCCGACGGCAAGAACATGGACGTATTCCTCGGCAACTGGATGCCGACCATGGAGAACGACATCAAGCCGTACCGTGATGCCGGCACCGTGGAGACCGTGCGCGCCAACCTGGAAAACGCCAAGTACACCCTGGCCGTGCCCCAGGCGCTCTACGACAAGGGCCTTCATGACTTCAGCGACATCGTCAAATTCAAGAAGGAGCTCGACGGCAAGATCTACGGCATCGAACCGGGCAACGACGGCAACCGCCTGATCCAGAGCATGATCGACAAGAACGCCTTCGGCCTGAAGGACGCCGGCTTCAAGGTAGTGGAGTCGAGCGAAGCCGGCATGCTCAGCCAGGTGGACCGCGCCAACCGCCGCGGCACCGACGTGGTGTTCCTGGGCTGGGAACCGCACCCGATGAACACCCGCTTCAAGATCAAGTACCTGACCGGCGGCGATGACTACTTCGGCCCCAACTTCGGCCAGGCCACCATCTATACCAACGTGCGCAAGGGCTACACCCAGGAATGCAGCAACGTCGGCCAGCTGTTGAAGAACCTGGCCTTCACCCTGCCGATGGAAAGCTCGCTGATGGGCAATATCCTCGACGACAAGATGAAGCCTGACGCCGCCGCCAAGGCGTGGCTGAAAAAGAACCCCCAAGTGCTCGACACCTGGCTGGCGGGCGTGACCACCGTGGATGGCAAACCAGGCCTGGAAGCCGCAAAAGCCAAGCTGACGCAGTAACCGCAGACCTTGCGGCGGGTGCGCCCGCCGCAAGTCGTTCTTTCAACTTGCATGCGGACGTTCACTACCATGCTGACAGATCATAAAATCCCGCTGGGCCAATACATCGCCAGCTTCGTCGACTGGCTGACGCGACACGGCGCCAGCACCTTCGACGCCATCTCCTCCTCCCTCGAAGCGATGATCCACGGCCTGACGTTCTGCCTGACCTGGTTCAACCCATTCGCCCTGATCTTCCTGATAGCCGCGCTGGCACACTTCATCCAGCGAAAATGGGGGCTGACCGCCTTCGTGGTGCTGTCGTTCCTGCTAATCCTGAACCTTGGCTACTGGCAGGAAACCATGGAAACCCTGGCCCAGGTGCTGTTCGCCACCCTGGTGTGCGTGGCCGTGGGCGTGCCGCTGGGTATCGTCGCGGCGCACAAGCCAATGTTCTACACCATGATGCGCCCCGTGCTCGACCTGATGCAGACCGTACCGACCTTCGTGTACCTGATCCCAACCCTCACTCTGTTCGGCCTGGGCGTGGTGCCGGGGCTGATTTCCACGGTGGTGTTCGCCATTGCCGCGCCCATCCGCCTGACGTACCTGGGCATCCGCGACGTGCCCCACGAGCTGCTGGACGCCGGCAAGGCCTTCGGGTGCTCGCGCAGCCAGCTGCTGTCGCGCATCGAACTGCCGCACGCCATGCCCAGCATCGCCGCCGGCATTACCCAATGCATCATGCTGTCGCTGTCGATGGTGGTCATCGCCGCCCTGGTGGGCGCCGACGGCCTGGGCAAACCCGTGGTCAACGCACTGAACACCGCCGATATCGCCCTGGGCTTCGAAGCAGGCCTGGCCATCGTGCTGCTGGCGATCATGCTCGACCGTATCTGCAAACAACCCGAGCCAAAGGTAGGGGGTGACGCATGAGCATAATCCGCTTCGACAAGGTAGACGTGGTCTTCTCCAATAAACCGCGGGAGGCCCTCAGCCTGCTGGACCAGGGCCTGTCGCGAGACCAGATCCTGAAGAAGACCGGCCAGGTGGTAGGCGTGGAAAAGGCCAGCCTGGACATCAACAAGGGCGAGATCTGCGTGCTGATGGGCCTGTCGGGCTCGGGCAAGTCCAGCCTGCTGCGCTGCATCAACGGCCTCAACACGGTAAGCCGCGGCAACCTGTTCATCGAGCACGAAGGTGCGCAGATCGACATCGCCAACTGCACCCCGGCCGAACTCAAGCTGATGCGCACCAAGCGCATCGCCATGGTGTTCCAGAAGTTCGCCCTGATGCCCTGGCTGACGGTGCGCGAGAACATCAGCTTCGGCCTAGAGATGCAGGGCCGGCCGGAGAAGGAACGGCGCCAGCTGGTGGACGAGAAGCTGGAACTGGTGGGCCTGACCCAATGGCGCAACAAGAAGCCCGACGAGCTGTCCGGCGGCATGCAGCAACGGGTAGGCCTGGCTCGCGCCCTGGCCATGGATGCCGACATCCTGCTGATGGACGAACCCTTCTCGGCCCTCGACCCGCTGATTCGCCAAGGCCTGCAGGACGAACTGCTGGCCCTGCAGAACAAGCTCAGCAAGACCATCGTCTTCGTCAGCCACGACCTGGACGAGGCGCTGAAGCTGGGTAGCCGCATCGCCATCATGAAAGACGGCAAGATCATCCAGTACAGCAAGCCCGAAGAGATCGTGCTCAACCCTGCCGACGACTACGTGCGCACCTTCGTCGCCCACACCAACCCGCTGAACGTGCTGTGCGGCCGCAGCCTGATGCGCACACTGGACAACTGCAAGCGCATCAACGGCTCGGTGTGCCTGGACCCGGGTGGCGACTCATGGCTGGACCTGGCCGAAGGCAACACCATCAAGGGTGCGCGCCAGGGCGCCGGCGTGCTGGACCTGCAGAATTGGGTGCCGGGCCAGGCCGTGGACGGCCTGGGGCGCCAACCGACGCTGGTGGGCGCCGACATCGGCATGCGCGACGCGCTGCAGATTCGCTACCACACCGGCAACAAGCTGGTGTTGCACGACAACAACCGGGTGGTGGGTATCCTGGGTGACAGCGAGCTGTACCACGCGTTGCTGGGCAAGAACCTGGGGTGACCCTGACGCGACCGCTGCTACACGTAGCAGCGGCCGCCGGCCGCGTCCCAGGCACCACCACCCATCAACGGCGAATAAACTCCCGCCCACCCAACGCCAGCAACTCCGCCTGCATCTGTTCCAGGCGGTCCTCTTCTTCTTTAGCGTCCTGCTTCATGGCCTTCACCAGGCCGAACATGAACAGCACCAGCACCACCGAGAACGGCAGGCCTGCCAGCACCACCATGGTCTGCATGGCTTCGAAGTTGCCTGCGAACAGCAGGCCGATGGTCACTAGCGTGATGATCGCCGACCAGAGGATACGCAACCAGTGAGGGGCATCTTCATCCACGTCGCCGCCTTTGCACGACAGGTTGGCCATCATCACCGCGCCGGAGTCGGCCGGGGTGAGGAACAGCACGAAGCCGACGAAAATAGCCACGCCGATGACGACCTTCGACGCCGGGTAGTGGTCCAGCAGCTGGTACATGGCCATCGAAGGCTGTTCCAGCGCCGTCTTGCCCAACTCCACCGCATTCTGGTTCATCACCAGGTCCAGTGCGGTATTGCCGAACACCGACAGCCACGCCAGGGTGAAGCCCAACGGAATCAGCAGCACGCCAAACACCAGTTCACGCACCGTGCGGCCACGGGAAATACGCGCGATGAACATGCCCACGAATGGCGCCCAGGAAATCCACCACGCCCAGTAGAACAGGGTCCACAGGCCCAGCCAGCGCTCGGACTTGGCGGTGTCGCCGGTGTACACGTACAGGTCGAAGGTCTTCAGCACCACGCCGTTCAGGTAGTCGCCGATGTTCTGGATGAAGCCGTTGAGCAGGTGCAGCGTGTTGCCGGCCAGCAGCACGAAAATCAGCAGGCCGCTGAACAGCACGATGTTGAGGTTGGACAGCCGGCGAATGCCGTTCTCCACGCCGGACACTGCGGCGATGGTGGCCACCGTGCTCATCACCAGGATCACGATCAGCAGGTTGGTGTTGCTGTGCTGCATGCCGAACAGGTGCTCCAGCCCCGACGACACCTGCATGGCGCCGATGCCCAGGTTGGTCACCAGGCCCAGCAGGGTCACGAACATGCCGAAACCGTCCACCGCGTCACCCGCCAGGCCCTTGACCCAGCGCTGGCCCACCAGTGGGTACAGCGCCGAGCGCAGCGCCAGCGGCTGGTTGTGCCGGTAGGCGAAATACGCCACCGCCAGGCCCACCAGCGCATAGATCGCCCAGCCGTGCAGGCCCCAGTGCAGGAACGTCAGATGAATGGACTGACGAGCGGCTTCATGGCTGGCCGAAACGCCCTCGGGCGGGTTGAAGAAGTGGTCCAGCGGCTCGGAAGCGCCGAAGTACAGCAGCGAAATACCGATGCCCGAGGAGAACAGCATGCCGGCCCACGCGCCGTAGCTGAAATCGGGGGTGTCGTCCTTGGTCCCCAGCTTGAGTTTGCCGAACGAGGTGAACGCCAGCGCCACCACGAACACCAGGTAGGCGCCGATCACCAGCATGTAGTACCAGCCGAAACTTTTCGACAGCCAGTCCTGGGCCACGCCCAGCAAATGCCCGGCCTGCTGGGGTGCGGCGATCAGCACCGCGGTGAGCAGCAATATCAGAATCGTCGATGCGTAGAACACGACGGGGTTGAGCCGAACCCTTTCGGTGGGGTTCTTGATCAAGGAGGCAGAACTCATGGCACAGATGCTCCAGGCAGTGCGAGAGAAGGACACACAGGGACTCATTCCTTTGGCGAATGGAGCAATTCCCACACGCCAAGGAGTGATATAAAGCACCTCGATTTTTTTCGGAGTGCCATTTGTGCCACCAGGACGCCCGCAAAGCATGTCAATGGCACAAATTGTCGCAGATCTTATTCTTTGTTGATTGAACGTTCAATCAAAACAAAATAGACTGGTCTTCGCCGAGACGGGCGGCTTGCTGTCCGTCGCAAGGCCAAAGGAGAAGTTTTCAATGCCCAAGGTCGGTATGCAGCCCATACGCCGCCAGCAGTTGATCGAAGCCACTTTGCTTGCGGTCGACCAGGTCGGGATGGCAGATGCCAGCATTGCGCTGATCGCCCGCTTGGCAGGGGTGTCGAACGGAATCATCAGTCACTACTTTCAGGACAAGAACGGCCTGATCGCGGCGACCATGCGCTACCTGATGAACGCCCTGATCGAAAACGTCCGGGCCCGGCGCCAGGCACTGGGGGACGAAAGCCCCCGCACCCACCTGCAGGTGATCATCGAAGGCAACTTCGACGCCAGCCAGGTCAACGGCCCGGCGATGAAAACCTGGCTGGCCTTCTGGGCCGCCAGCATGCACCAGCCGTCTTTGCACCGGTTGCAGCGGATCAACGACCACCGCCTGTATTCCAACCTGTGCTGCCAGTTCCGCCGCGTCTTGCCGCAGGAACAGGCACGCACCGCCGCCCGCGGGCTGGCGGCGCTGATCGACGGGCTGTGGTTGCGCGGCGCGCTCTCGGGCGACGCCTTTGACACTGACCAGGCGGTGCAGATCGCCTACGAATACATGGATCAGCAACTGGCGAAGCAGATGAACTAGCGGCAAGCCGCTCGCATCTGCCCAGCTCCCAGACAAGCACTTGCGAGGACACTATGGCCCGTTTCGAACTGCAAAAACTCTACATTGACGGCGGTTACGTGGACGCTTCCAGCGACGCCACCTTCGACGCCATCAACCCGGCCAACGGCGAAGTCCTTGCCCAAGTGCAACGGGCGACCGAGGCCGACGTGGAGCGCGCCGTGGTCAGCGCCGAAAAGGGCCAGAAAGTCTGGGCCGCCATGACCGCCATGGAGCGCTCGCGCATCCTGCGCCGCGCCGTGGACATCCTGCGCGAGCGCAACGATGAGCTGGCCGCGCTGGAAACCCTGGACACCGGCAAGGCCTATTCGGAAACCCGCTACGTGGACATCGTCACCGGTGCCGACGTGCTGGAATACTACGCAGGCCTGGTGCCGGCCATCGAAGGCGAGCAGATCCCGCTGCGCGATACCTCGTTCGTCTACACCCGCCGCGAGCCGCTGGGCGTGACCGTGGGCATCGGCGCCTGGAACTACCCGATCCAGATCGCCCTGTGGAAATCGGCCCCGGCCCTGGCCGCCGGCAACGCGATGATCTTCAAGCCCAGCGAAGTCACCTCGCTGACCACCCTGAAGCTGGCCGAGATCTACACCGAGGCCGGCCTGCCGGCAGGCGTCTTCAACGTGCTGACCGGCAGCGGCCGCGAAGTGGGCAGCTGGCTGACCGAGCACCCGCGCATCGAGAAAATCTCCTTCACCGGCGGCACCGACACCGGCAAGAAGGTCATGGCCAGCGCTTCCAGCAGCTCGCTGAAGGAAGTGACCATGGAACTGGGCGGCAAGAGCCCACTGATCATCTTCGACGACGCCGACCTGGACCGCGCTGCCGACATCGCCATGATGGCCAACTTCTACAGCTCGGGCCAGGTGTGCACCAACGGCACCCGCGTGTTCGTGCCCAACGCCCTGAAGGCGGCCTTCGAAGCCAAGATCGTCGAGCGTGTGCAGCGCATCCGCGTCGGCAACCCGGAAAACGAAAACACCAACTTCGGCCCGCTGGTGAGCTTCGCCCACATGGAAAGCGTGCTGGGCTACATCGCCAAGGGCAAGGAAGAAGGCGCGCGCGTGCTGTGCGGCGGCCAGCGCCTGACCGAGGGCGAGTTCGCCCAGGGCGCCTACGTGGCCCCGACCGTGTTCACCGACTGCCGCGACGACATGACCATCGTCCGTGAAGAGATCTTCGGCCCGGTGATGGCCATCCTCGGCTACGACAGCGAGGAAGAAGTAATCCGCCGTGCCAACGACACCGATTTCGGCCTGGCCGCCGGTATCGTCACCCAGAACCTGACCCGCGCACACCGCGTGATTCACCAACTGGAAGCGGGTATCTGCTGGATCAACGCCTGGGGCGAATCCGACGCCAAGATGCCAGTGGGCGGCTACAAGCAGTCGGGCGTGGGCCGCGAGAACGGCATCAGCTCGCTGAACCAGTACACCCGGATCAAATCGATCCAGGTCGAGCTGGGCGAGTACGCCTCGGTCTTCTAACGCCGCCCCGCCACCCCGTAGGAGCCGACCTTGGTCGCGATGCAGACGCCGCGCGACCAAGTCGAACCGCAGCGATGCCATCGCGACCAAGGTCGGCTCCTACAGTCCCCACATCCACCTGAGGATGCTATTTCATGTCCAAAGAATTCGATTACATCATCATCGGGGCCGGCTCGGCCGGTAACACCCTGGCCACCCGCCTGACCGAAGACAAAGGCGTCACCGTCCTGCTGCTGGAAGCCGGCGGCCCTGACTACCGTGCCGACTTCCGCACCCAGATGCCTGCCGCCCTGGCCTTCCCGCTGCAGGGCCGCCGCTACAACTGGGCCTACGAGACTGACCCCGAGCCGCACATGAACAACCGCCGCATGGAATGCGGCCGCGGCAAGGGCCTGGGTGGCTCTTCGCTGATCAACGGCATGTGCTACATCCGCGGCAACGCCATGGACTACGACGGCTGGGCCAAGCTGCCGGGCCTGGAAGACTGGACCTACCTGGACTGCCTGCCGTACTTCCGCAAGGCCGAAACCCGTGACATCGGCCCCAACGACTACCACGGCGGCGAAGGCCCGGTCAGCGTCACCACGCCCAAGGCCGGCAACAACCCGCTGTTCCACGCCATGGTCGAGGCCGGCGTGCAGGCCGGTTACCCGCGCACCGACGACCTCAACGGTTACCAGCAGGAAGGCTTCGGCCCCATGGACCGCACCGTGACGCCCAAGGGCCGTCGCGCCAGCACCGCCCGTGGCTACCTGGACACCGCCAAGCAGCGCGACACCCTGACCATCGTCACCCACGCGCTGACCGACCGCATCCTGTTCGACGGCAAGCGCGCCGTGGGCGTGGCCTACCTGGTGGGCGAGAGCAACACTCCGGTAGAAGCCCGTGCCCGCAAGGAAGTGCTGCTGTGCAGCGGCGCCATCGCCTCGCCGCAGATCCTCCAGCGTTCCGGCGTGGGCCCGAAAGACCTGCTCAAGAGCCTGGACATCCCGGTAGTGCACGACCTGCCTGGCGTCGGCCAGAACCTGCAGGACCACCTGGAAATGTACCTGCAGTACGCCTGCACCAAGCCGGTGTCGCTGTACCCGTCGCTGCTGTGGTGGAACCAGCCGGCCATCGGCGCCGAGTGGATGTTCAACGGCACCGGCATCGGCGCCAGCAACCAGTTCGAGGCCGGCGGCTTCATTCGTTCGCGCCCGGAATTCGAATGGCCGAACATCCAGTACCACTTCCTGCCGGTGGCGATTAACTACAACGGCAGCAACGGTGTGAAAGAGCACGGCTTCCAGGCCCACGTGGGCTCCATGCGCTCGCCGAGCCGTGGCCGGGTGCAGCTGAAGTCGAAGAACCCGCGCGAATACCCGAGCATCCTGTTCAACTACATGGCCACCGAGCAGGACTGGCAGGAATTCCGCGACGGCATCCGCCTGACCCGCGAGATCATGCAGCAGCCCGCCCTGGACGAGTTCCGTGGCCGCGAGATCAGCCCGGGCATCGAGGTGCAGACCGACGAGCAGCTGGACAAGTTCGTGCGCGAGCACGCCGAGACCGCGTTCCACCCGTCCTGCTCGTGCAAGATGGGCACCGACGAGATGGCCGTGGTCGACGGCCAGGGCCGCGTGCATGGCCTGCAAAGCCTGCGCGTGGTGGACGCCTCGATCATGCCGATCATCACCACCGGCAACCTCAACGCGCCGACGATCATGATGGCCGAGAAAATCGCCGACAAGATCCGTGGCCGCCAGCCGTTGCCGCGCAGCACTGCCGACTACTACGTGGCCGGTGATGCACCGGTGCGCAAGGCACCACTGCGCGCAGTGAACTAACCTGCAGCCGCTGCCGCCAGGCTGCGCTGGCCCTACGCCTCACTGGAAATCTCCAGCGTACGCGAGGGCCAGCGCAGCCTGCGGCAGCGGCTACGGCTTGCGACAACGGCTTGCGACAAATCACCGCACCCACCTAAGCTAGGCACTCCCCCACACAAGCAAGGGATGTCATGCCGGCCCTTCTAGACCCCCGCACCGCCAAGCTGCTGCCCTGGGTAGTCGCCATCGCTTTCTTCATGCAGTCCCTGGACGGCACCATCCTCAACACCGCCCTGCCCGCCATGGCCCGCGACCTGGCCGAAGACCCGCTGCGCATGCAGTCGGTGGTCATCGCCTACATGCTCACCGTGGCCCTGCTGATCCCGGCCTCGGGCTGGATCGCCGACCGTTTCGGCACCAAGCGCGTGTTCTTCAGCGCCATCGCCCTGTTCAGCCTCGGCTCGCTGGCCTGCGCGCTGTCGGGCAGCCTCACGGTGCTGATCATCTCCCGCGTGCTGCAGGGGCTGGGCGGCGCCCTGATGCTGCCGGTGGGCCGGCTGGTGGTGCTGCGCGCCTACCCGCGCTCGGAGCTGGTGCGCATCCTCGGTTTCGTCACCATTCCCGGCCTGCTGGGCCCGCTGATCGGCCCCACCATGGGCGGCTGGATGGTGGAATACCTGAGCTGGCACTGGATCTTCCTGATCAACCTACCCGTGGGCCTGCTCGGTTGCTGGGCGGTGTGGAGCATCGTCCCGGACCTGCGCGGCAGCAGCCGCACGCACTTCGATACCCTGGGCTTCCTGATGTTCGGCGCCGCCATGGTGCTGATCACCATTGCCATGGAAGGCCTGGGCGAGCTGCACCTGCCGCACCTGCGGGTGATGCTGCTGTTGTTCGCCGGCATGGCCTGCCTGGCCGCCTATTGGGTGCGCGCCGCCCACGACCCGGAGCCGCTGTTCTCGCCTACCCTGTTCCGCACGCGCACCTTTGCCGTGGGCATCCTGGGCAACCTGTTCGCCCGCCTGGGCAGCGGCGCCCTACCGTTCCTGGTGCCGTTGCTGCTGCAGGTGGCGCTGGGCTATTCGCCAGCGCAGGCGGGCATGAGCATGCTGCCGCTGGCGGCCTCGGCCATGCTGGCCAAGTCGGTGGCACGGCCGCTGATCGAACGGTTCGGCTACCGCATCGTGCTCACCGCCAACACCCTGGCCCTGGGCCTGATGCTGGCCAGCATGGGCCTGGTGACGCCGGACACGCCCTACGTGGTGCTGCTGGTGCAGCTGGGCATCATGGGCGCGGTGAACTCGCTGCAGTTCACCGCCATGAACACCGTGACCCTGATCGACCTCGACGACGCCAACGCCAGCAGCGGCAACAGCCTGCTGTCGGTGGTGGCGCAGCTGTCCCTGAGCCTGGGCGTGGCCTGCGCCGGGGCCCTGCTGGGCGGCTTCAGCACCGAGGCCGGCACCAACGTGCTGCAGGCGTTCCAGCTGACCTTCCTGACCATCGGCATCATGGCCATGCTGGCGGCGGCGATATTCGTGCAACTGTCGAACAAGGACGGCAAAAAGGACAGCAGCAACGCTGTTCGTCCGGAACCGGAGATAGAGGCTTAGGGCCAAAGGCCATGGGGCTGGTACACTGCGCGACATTTTGTTTTGCAGGCCAGTCCCGTGACCACCATTGCCACCGCTTTTAACACTTTGCCTTTGTCCGCCGCCATGCTGGCCAACCTGGAATCCCTCGGGTATGCGCAGATGACGCCGATCCAGGCGCAAAGCTTGCCGGTGATCCTCAAGGGCATGGACCTGATCGCCCAGGCCAAGACCGGTAGCGGCAAGACCGCGGCCTTCGGCATCGGCCTGCTGAACCCGATCAACCCGCGCTACTTCGGTTGCCAGGCGCTGATCATGTGCCCCACCCGCGAGCTGGCCGACCAGGTGGCCAAGGAAATCCGCCGCCTGGCCCGCGCCGAAGACAACATCAAGGTGCTGACCCTGTGCGGCGGCGTGTCGTTCGGCCCGCAGATCGCCTCGCTGGAACACGGCGCGCACATCATCGTCGGCACCCCGGGGCGCATCCAGCAGCACCTGCGCAAGGGCTCGCTGGTACTCGACGGCCTCAACACCCTGGTGCTCGACGAAGCCGACCGCATGCTCGACATGGGCTTCTACGACGCCATCGAAGACATCATCGAGCAGACCCCGGCGCGTCGCCAGACCCTGCTGTTCTCGGCCACCTACCCGGTGGGCATCAAGCAGCTGGCGTCGAAGTTCATGCGCGACCCGCAGACCGTCAAGGCCGAGTCGCTGCACGCCGACAGCCAGATCGAGCAGCGTTTCTACGAGATCAACCCGGAAGAACGCCTGGGCGCCGTGACCAAGGCCCTGGGGCACTTCCGCCCGCAATCGTGCGTGGCGTTCTGCTTCACCAAGCAGCAGTGCCAGGAAGTGGTCGACCACCTGGTGGCCAAGGGCATCAGCGCCGTGGCCCTGCACGGCGACCTGGAGCAGCGCGACCGCGACCAGGTGCTGGCGATGTTCGCCAACCGCAGCACCTCGGTGCTGGTGGCCACTGACGTCGCCGCCCGCGGCCTGGACATCGACGCGCTGGACATGGTGATCAACGTCGAGCTGGCGCGCGATTCGGAAATCCATATTCACCGCGTCGGCCGTACCGGCCGTGCCGGCGAGAACGGCCTGGCCATCAGCTTCGTGGCCCCGGCCGAGGCCCACCGCGCCCAGGCCATTGAGCAGCTGCAGAAGGCGCCGCTCAACTGGCAACCCCTGGACAGCCTGGTAGCCAAGGGTGGCGGCCCGCTGCTGCCGGCCATGAGCACCCTGTGCATCGCCGCCGGCCGCAAGGACAAGGTACGCCCAGGCGACATCCTCGGCGCCCTGACCGGCGATGCCGGCATCCCTGGCACCCAGGTCGGCAAGATCGCGATCTTCGACTTCCAGGCCTACGTGGCCGTGGACCGCGACATCGCCAAGCAGGCCCTGCAGCGCCTGAACAACGGCAAGATCAAGGGCCGCTCGCTGCGCGTGCGTATTCTCTGATCACCTGAATCTCCGTAGCCGCTGCCGCCAGGCTGCGCTGGCCCTTTACCCCGCTGAAAATCTCCAGCGGGCACCCCGGCCAGCGCAGCCTGGCGGCAGCGGCTACGGTGTTGTGACACCCCCCATTTCGAGGATGATGTTGTGCGCTCTACCGACGTTGTGATCATTGGCGCAGGGGCCGCCGGCCTGATGTGCGCCTTCAGCGCCGCCGCCCGCGGCCGCCAGGTGCTGCTCATCGATCACGCCAACAAGGCCGGCAAGAAGATCCTGATGTCCGGTGGTGGGCGCTGCAACTTCACCAACATGTACGCCGAACCCGCCAACTTCCTCTCGCAGAACCCGCACTTCTGCAAGTCGGCTCTGGCCCGCTATACCCAGTGGGACTTCATCGCCATGGTGGCCAAGCACGGCGTGCCGTACCACGAGAAGAAACTGGGCCAGCTGTTCTGCGACAACAAGTCCAGCGACATCCTGGAAATGCTGCTCGAAGAGTGCAACCAGGTGAACGTCGACCTGCGCCTGGACACCTCGGTGCAGCACATCGAGAAAACCGCCGCCGGCTACCTGCTGAGCACCAGCATGGGCCAGGTGGGCTGCCAGTCGCTGGTGATCGCCACCGGCGGCCTGTCGATTCCGACCCTGGGCGCCACCGGCTTCGGCTACCAGATTGCCCGCCAGTTCGGCCACGACGTGCTGCCTACCCGTGCCGGCCTGGTGCCATTCACCATCACCGACCAGCTCAAGGAACTGTGCACCGAGCTGTCGGGCACCTCGGTGGACTGCCTGGTGAGCTGCAACGACCAGGCGTTCCGCGAGAACATCCTGTTCACCCACCGCGGCCTCAGCGGCCCGGCGATCCTGCAGATTTCCTCGTTCTGGCACCCCGGTGACACGGTGGAGATCAACCTGCTGCCCGACCACGACGCGCTGGACTGGCTGCAACAACAGCAGGCCGAGCGCCCCAACAGCGAGCTGAAGACCTTGCTGGGCGAACTCTTCACCAAGAAGATGGCCAACCTGCTGGCCGAGCACTGGTTCGCCTCCAAGCCGATGAAGCAGTACACCCCGGCCGAGCTGCGCGACGTGGCGCAGAAGCTTGGCGCCTGGCAGGTCATCCCCGCCGGCACCGAGGGCTACCGCACCGCCGAAGTGACCCTGGGCGGCGTCGACACCCGCGAAGTGTCGTCCAAGACCATGGAGTCGCTGAAAAGCCCGGGCTTGTATTTCGTCGGCGAAGTTCTGGACGTCAGCGGCCACCTGGGCGGTTTCAACTTCCAGTGGGCGTGGGCCTCGGGCTACGCCGCGGCGCAGTTCGTCTAAAACGGCGCGGGCAGTATCCCGGAACAAATTTTGCTGGTAATAAGGGAGCGGCGACAGAGAATCGCCGCTCGCCACGGCTCTATTTAGCTCATCTGCCCAACAGGTTCGCCCCCCTCTATGGCATCGACCTCGTTTCGCCAATCCATGCGCCGGCTTTGGGCGCTCGACAAGTTCAGCTACAGCGTGCGGGTGTTCATCGCCCTCACCGGCTCCATGGCGTTCTGCTGGTACCAGAAGGAAATGCACGCGCTGATCCCGATCTTCCTGGGGATTATTGCCTGCGCCCTGGCCGAGACCGACGACAACTGGCAGGGCCGGGTCAAGGCCCTGGCGGTGACGCTGGTGTGCTTCAGCTGCTCGGCGCTGTCGGTGGAGCTACTGTTCCCCTACCCCTATTTATTCGTCTGCGCCCTGGCGCTTGCGGCCTTCGGGCTGACCATGCTCGGCGCCCTGGGCGAACGCTACAACGCGGTGGCCTACGCCACGCTGATCGTGGCGGTGTACACCATGATCGGCGTGGACCAGCGCGGCGGCGAGACCAGCAACTTCTGGGAAGAACCGCTGCTGCTGGTCACCGGCGCCGCCTGGTACGGGCTGCTGTCAGTGCTGTGGCAGGCGCTGTTCGCCAACCAGCCGGTGCAGCAGGCCCTGGCCAAGCTGTTCCGCGAGCTGGGCTATTACCTCAAGCTCAAGGCCAGCCTGTTCGAGCCCATCCGCGGCCTGGACGTTGAAGCCCGGCGCCTGGAGCTGGCCAAGCAGAACGGCCGCGTGGTGGCGGCGCTCAACTCCACCAAGGAAATCATCCTGCACCGCGTGGGCGGCGGCCGGCCGGGGTCGAAGATCAGCCGCTACCTGAAGCTGTACTTCCTGGCCCAGGACGTCCACGAGCGCGCCAGTTCCTCGCACTACCCCTACAACGCCCTGTCCGAAGCCTTCTTCCACAGCGACGTGCTGTTCCGCTGCCAGCGCCTGCTGCGCCAGCAGGGCGCCGCCTGCCGGCGCCTGTCGGAGTCGATCCAACTGCGCCAGCCGTTCGTCTACGACGACAGCTTCGCCGAGGCCCTGGGCGACCTGCACGCCTCCCTGGAGCACTTGCGCATCCAGAGCAACCCGGCCTGGCGCGGCCTGCTGCGCTCGCTGCGCGCCCTGGCCGCCAACCTGGCCACCCTCGACCGCCTGCTCAGCGACGCCAGCAACCCCGACAAGCTGGCCGATGAAAGCGACAGCAGCCTGCTGGACCGCTCGCCACGCACGCTCAAGGACATGTGGGCGCGGGTGCGGCAAAACCTGACGCCCACCTCGCTGCTGTTCCGCCATGCCCTGCGCCTGCCCCTGGCAGTGTCGGTGTGCTACGCCATCGTGCACCTGGTGCCCACCACCCAAAGCTACTGGATCATGCTGACCACGGTGTTCGTCTGCCAGCCCAGCTATGGCGCCACCCGCCGCAAACTGGGCCAGCGCATCGTCGGCACGGCCATCGGCCTGACCCTGGGCTGGGCGCTGTTCGACCTGTTCCCCAGCCCGCTGATCCAGTCGATGTTCGCCATCGCCGCCGGCCTGGTGTTCTTCGTCAACCGCACCACGCGCTACACCGTGTCCACGGCGGGCATCACGCTGATGGTGCTGTTCTGCTTCAACCAGGTGGGCGACGGCTACGGGCTGTTCCTGCCGCGCCTGGTGGACACCCTGATCGGCAGCCTGATCGCCATCATGGCGGTGTTCCTGTTCCTGCCCGACTGGCAGGGCCGCCGCCTGAACAAGGTGCTGGCCAACACCCTCAGCTGCAACAGCATCTACCTGCGGCAGATCCTGGAGCAGTACGCCCGCGGCAAGCGCGACGACCTCAGCTACCGCCTGGCGCGCCGCAACGCCCACAACGCCGACGCGGCGCTGTCGACCACGCTGGCGAACATGCTCATGGAGCCGGGGCACTTCCGCAAGGAAGCCGACGTCGGCTTCCGCTTCCTGGTGCTGTCGCACACGCTGCTCAGCTACCTGTCGGGCCTGGGCGCGCACCGCGCCACCGAGCTGCCGGAGCCGGTGCGCACCGAGCTGATCGAGGGCACCGGCCTGACCCTGGCCGCCAGCATCGACGAAATTGCCACCAGCCTGGCGAACAAGACCCCGGTGGCGCTGCACAGCGACGCCGAGGAAGCCCTGGCCAACGCGCTGGAGCAGATGCCCGAGGAAATCGACGAAGGCCAGCGCCTGGTGCAGACGCAACTGGCGCTGATCTGCCGCCAGCTGGGGCCGCTGCGCACCCTGGCGGCGCACCTGATCAAGGACAAGGCCGCGCCGGCAGCGGCCTGATCACATGCCGTACTGCTTGAGCAGGCGCGCGTAGCTGCCATCGGCCTGCATCTGGCCGATGGCCTTGTCGAACGCGGCGACGATCTTGTCATGGTCAGGGTTCTTCAGGCTGACCAGGATGTGCAGGTGGTTGAGGCTCAGCGGCTGCGGCAGGAATTCCACCTGGTCACGCACCCGGGCCACCTCGTGGCTGAGGTAATAGCGCGCCACGTACTCGTCCTCCAACGTCAGCTCGACCCGCTGGGCCGCCAGCATGCGCACGCCCATGGAGAAGTTGTGCACCTGCACCTTCTGCAGCAGGTCGTCGTTGTCGAACGCACCGGAGTAGGCATAGCCGCGCACCACCGCCACAGGGTAGGGGTGCAACGCGTCGAGGTCGCCACTGAAGGTGATGGGCGAGCCCTTGCGCTTGAGGAACAGGATGCGGTTCTGCAGGTAGCTGCCGGAGAACTCGCCGATGTGCGTGCGCTCCTCGTTGTACCAGGCGTTGACCAGCACGTCGTAGTGGCCTTCCTCGATACCCAGCAGTGCGCGCGCCCAGGGCACCTGCTCGAACTGGCTGGCGTAGCCGGCCCGGGCCAGCGCGGTGGTGACCAGCTCGGTGGCCAGGCCGCCGTTGACCATGGTGGCGTCGGTGAACGGCGGCCAGGCATCGGCCACCAGGCGCAATTTATCGGCCCAGGCCACCTGCGCGAACAACAGCAATCCAAGCAAATACGAGGCTCGAAGCAAGTGCAGCATGCTCAAGATCCTGTAGCGGGCTCCTGGCCCGTCGGCGTGGTGGTGCAGCCTGCATTCCCGTACAGAGCCTAGCTCAACATCGACGGGATTGGCCTTGATGCCCTCCGTCTCTTTATGATGACGGTTGGCGAACGTTTCGTTTTTTCCAGGAGTACACATGACCACCCAATGGGTCTGCAAACACCATGGCGATCTAGGTATCGACCAGCTGTACCGAATTCTGCAATTGCGCACCCAAGTATTTGTGGTGGAGCAGCAATGTCCGTACCAGGAAGTCGACGGGCTGGACCTGGACGGCGACACCTGCCACCTGATGGGCTGGCAGGGCGACCAACTGGTGGCCTACCTGCGCCTGCTGGACCCCACTGCCCATGACGGCGACGTGGTCATCGGCCGCGTGGTGACCGCACCGTCCGCCCGCGGCCAGGGCCTGGGCCACGAACTGCTGGTGCAGGGGCTGTGGCACGCCGACAAGCTGTGGCCGCAGACGCCGATTTACCTGTCGGCCCAGGCGCATCTGCAGGGGTACTACGGCAAGTACGGCTTCGTCGCCGAGGGCGAGGAATACCTGGAGGATGACATCCCCCACATCGGCATGCGCCGGGCCGTGTGATCGGCGTCGTCGCCATCGCGACCAAGGTCGGCTCCTACGGCGGTAGGAGCCGACCTTGGTCGCGATGGCCGTGACGCGCACCTCAGGGGTAGCCCAGGATCTGGATGATCGCCACCAGATTGCGACCGATCCAGGCCTTATCAATCGCCCCCCAATCGCGCACCACGTACTGGCCGATGTGGTTGCGCTCCCCTTCCGCCTGCTCGAACTCGCAGACGATGTCCAGGTCGGCCAACGCCAGCAGCGTGTCCTGGGCAGTGCGCCGGGGCATGCCGGTGGCCTCGGTGATGGCCGGCACGCTGCGGGCGGTGCCGCTGTCGATCAGCCAGGCCACGTAGAGGCGGCGGTAAAAGCTGGTCTTGGTCTTGCTGACTTCCATCGAACGTTCCTTGTCGGTCATTGCGCCAGGTCGCGCCAGGTCAGGTAGATGCGCAGGTCGAACTCCAGCTGATGGTAACCCGGCTGCATGTATTCGCAGAGCTTGTAGAACGCCTTGTTGTGGTCCGATTCCTTCAGGTGGGCCAGTTCGTGTACCACGATCATCTTGAGGAACTGCGGCGCCGCATCCTTGAACAGCGAGGCGATGCGGATCTCTTTCTTGGCCTTGAGCTTGCCGCCCTGCACCCGTGACACCGCCGTGTGCAGGCCCAGCGCGCGGTGGGTCAGGTCCAGGCGGTTGTCGTACAGCACCTTGTCCAGGTTCGGCGCGTTGCGCAGGTGTTCCTGCTTGAGGTCCAGCGCGTAGCTGTACAGCGCCTTGTCGCTCTGCACGTCGTGGCGGTCGGGGTAGCGCTGCTGCAGGTAGTCACCCAGGCGCTGTTCGGCCAGCAGGGTGCGCACCTGGTCTTGCAGGTGCTGGGGGTAGGCTTGCAGGTATTTGAGCGGGGTGGTCATGGCGGCGACACATCATCAAGTCAGCCGCCAGTGTACCCAATTGCGCGCCTATACCGTGGCCCAATCGAACTGGCCGGGGAAGCCGGTGGCGTCGTCGGCGGTCAACGGCTTGGCAACGATAAAGCCCTGGGCCAGCTCGCAACCGTTTGTGCGCAGCCACTGATACTGCTCGCGCGTCTCCACGCCCTCGGCGATCACGGTGATGCCGAAGTCGCGGCACACGCTGATCACGTTGCGGGCCAGGGCCGCGTCGCGCTCGGACTCGGGCAGGCGCGCCACCAGGTGGCGGTCGAGCTTGAGGGTGTCGATGGGCAGGTCGCGCAGCAGCTTGAGCGAGCAATGGCCGGTGCCGAAGTCGTCCAGCGCCACGCGCACGCCCAGGTTGTGCAGCTCGTGCAGCTGGCGCATGGCCTCTTCCTGATTGTGCATCAGCGAGGTTTCCACCACTTCCACTTCCAGCTGCTGGGCCTGCAGGCCGTTCATGGCGATGGCACGTTGCAACTCGGGCACAAGGTTAGGCATGGCGAACTGGGCGTTGCTCAGGCTGATGCTGAGAATCAGCCCGTCATCGAAGCTGTCGCGCCAGGCATGCCGCTGGGCGGCGCCCTGCTGGTAGATCCAGCTGGTCAGGCGGCTGATCAGCCGGGCCTCTTCCAGCAGCGGAATGAACAACCCCGGCGGCACGTCGCCGACGCTGGGGTGGCGCCAGCGCAGCAGCGCCTCGAAACCGCGCAGCCGGCCGTCGGCGATGGCCACCTGGGGCTGGTAGACCAAGGTGAAATCCTTTTTCTCGATGGCGCTGCTGACGCTGTCCTCGAGCATCAGCCGCGAGCGCGCCCGGCCATTCATGTCCTGGTCGTAGTAGCGGTACTGCTGGCGCCCGGCCTGCTTGGCCGCGTACATGGCGATGTCGGCGGCGCGCAGCAGGCTGTCGAGGTTGGAGCCGCACTCGGGGTAGGTGGCGATGCCGATGCTGACGCCCAACGTCACGTCCAGGCCGTCGATCTGCTGGCACATGGAGACCCGGTCGATGAGCTTTTCCGCGACCTTGGCCGCCTGCTCGGGGTATTCCAGGGTGTCGAGTAGCGCGGTGAACTCGTCGCCGCCCATGCGCGCGACGATGTCATAGCTGCGCAGGCAGTCCTTGAGCTGCTCGGCCACCCAGCGCAGCACCCGGTCGCCGGCGTCGTGGCCGTGGTTGTCATTGATGCGCTTGAAGCCGTCGAGGTCCAGGTACAGCAGTGCCTGGGACTTGTCCGAGCGCTCGTTGCGGACCAGCGCGCTTTCCACGGTCTGGTAGAAACCGCGACGGTTCAGCAAGCCGGTCAGCGGGTCGGTGACGGCCTGGTATTCCAGCTGCTGGTGCAGGTTGCGCACCACCGACATGTCCAGCACCGTCACCACCATGGCGTGCTGCTCGCCAGGCAGCGGCGCGCAGGACAGCGCCGCAGGCAGCTGCTGGCCCGACACCGTGCACAGCACCGCGTCGTGCACCCGGAAGGTCTCGCGGTTGGCGTAGGCGCGGTAGAACTCGGAGTCGGCCCACTGCCCTACCGTGGGCTTGACCACGAACTTGAGCAGCTCGGCGCCGGTAAGCTCGGCCACCGAGGCGTTGAGCAGGCGCGAGATGGCCGGGTTGGCGAAACTGATGCGGCCTTTCTCGTCGATCACCAGGATGCCTTCGGCAGCGTTCTCCAGCACCGAGGCGTTGAAGGCACGGGCGGTTTCCAGGTCGCGGCTCAGGCGCTGCAGGTCGCGGCGGTTGCGCTGCTGTTCGAGCAGGGCCTGCACCTTGGGCCGCAGTATTTGCGGGTCGAAGGGTTTGAACAGGTAATCCACGGCGCCGTTGGCGTAGCCCTTGAGCACCGAGGCCTGGTTCTGTTCGTTGGCGGTAAGAAAGATTATCGGGGTCAACCGCGTGCGCTGGCTGCCGCGCATCAGGCGGGCCACTTCGAATCCGTCCATGCCTGGCATCTGCACATCCAGCAGCACCAGGTCGACTTCATGTTCCAGCAGCATGCTCAGGGCTTCCACACCGGAAGCGGCCGTTACCACCCGCCAATCCTGACGCTCGAGCAAGGCCCGCATGCTGATCAGGTTCTCGGGGTAGTCATCAACGACCAGTAGCACTGAGCCGCCGTCATTTGGCTGGGATTGCGCGCATTCCATGCATGCTTCTCGTCAAGACATATGGCACCGGCCTTTATGACAAAAACCGGATACAGATCGTTCCTTACTCTAGACCGGGATCCAAAGAAGCGGGAGCCGTTAAAGTGCCAGCACCCTACCAAAGATCGCTTACCCGACTAACGGTAATTTTCCACAGCCCCCGAAATCAAAGGCCTGCAGGCAAATCGACGAAAGGTTGGCGCCAACTAATCGACGTGCCAGCATTAACAATTTAATTTCAGGTCTCTATAAAGAGCGCCCTCTTCAACCCCCGAGCTAAGCGGCCGGGTTGGTTTTCCGGCAGTCGACCGCCGCGATAAAAGGAAGGCAACAACATGATAGACCTATCGACCTGGATGCTCAGCGTTCCGGAAGGAACGCCAGCGCAGACCATCAGCACCCCGACCCTGGTAGCCGGCTTCAAGGACCAGTATTTCCACTCCGACACCGGCACCCTGTTCTTCTGGGCCCCGGTGACCGGCACGGTCACCGACAGCGCCATCTACCCGCGCTGTGAACTGCGCGAGGCCAACGCCGACGGTTCGGTGCGCAACTGGCAGTACCCCACCGCCGACAACACCCTGCGCGCCACCCTGGCCGTCGACCAGGTGCCGTCGTCGGGCAAGGTGGTGATCGGCCAGATCCACGTGTACGGCAGCAACCAGCCGCTGCTCAAGGTGGAATACCAGTACAAGACCAAGACCCAGACCGGCAACATCGTCGCCAAGGTGCGCTACCACATCGACGATGACGAGCCCACGGTGATCCAGGTGGCCACCGGCGTGCCCATGAACAAGCAGTTCAACTACCTGATCCACCTGAGCCCCGGCGGCCAGTTGAGCGTGGATGCGGCGGGCTACACCTGGACCGACCAGATCAGCGGCACCTGGAAGGCCTCGCAGCTGTATTTCAAGGCCGGGGTGTATACCCAGGACAACACCGGGGATGCCACCGAAGGCGGGACGGTGACGTTCTACAAGCTGGCGATTGCCCACACCTCCACGTAGCAGCTGCCGCAGGCTGCGTCAGGCCTTGAAGGCGGCCTGGCGGCCGCTGCCACGGGCGAATAAAAAACCCCGCCTGGGGGCGGGGTTTTCGGTGTTGCCGGACGCTTAGTTGACCTTGGCGTTCAGCTCGCCCTTGGCGTAGCGCTGGAACATCGCTTCCAGGGAGATCGGCTTGATCTTCGAAGCGTTGCCGGCGGTGCCGAAGGCTTCGTAGCGGGCGATGCACACGTCGCGCATGGCCTTCACGGTTTCACCGAAGAACTTGCGTGGGTCGAACTCGCTCGGGTTGGTGGCCATCAGGCGGCGCATGGCACCGGTGGACGCCAGGCGCAGGTCGGTGTCGATGTTGACCTTGCGCACGCCGTGCTTGATGCCCTCGACGATTTCCTCGACCGGCACGCCGTAGGTTTCCTTGATGTCGCCGCCGTACTGGTTGATGATCGCCAGCCACTCTTGCGGTACCGAGGAAGAACCGTGCATCACCAGGTGGGTGTTGGGGATGCGCTTGTGGATTTCCTTGATGCGGTCGATGGCCAGCACGTCGCCGGTAGGCGGCTTGGTGAACTTGTAGGCGCCGTGGCTGGTGCCGATGGCGATGGCCAGGGCGTCGACCTGGGTCTTCTTGACGAAGTCGGCGGCTTCTTCCGGGTCGGTCAGCATCTGGCTGTGGTCCAGCACGCCTTCGGCGCCGATGCCGTCTTCTTCACCGGCCATGCCGGTTTCCAGGGAACCCAGGCAGCCCAGCTCGCCTTCTACCGACACGCCGCAGGCGTGGGCCATGGCCACGGTCTGCTGGGTGACGCGCACGTTGTACTCGTAGTCGGTGGGGGTCTTGCCGTCTTCACCCAGCGAGCCGTCCATCATCACCGAGCTGAAGCCCAGCTGGATCGAGCGCTGGCAGACGTCAGGGCTGGTGCCGTGGTCCTGGTGCATGCACACCGGGATGTGCGGGAATTCTTCGATGGCGGCCAGGATCAGGTGGCGCAGGAAGGGGGCGCCGGCGTATTTGCGGGCGCCGGCCGAGGCCTGGACAATTACCGGGGAGTCAGTCTTGTCAGCGGCTTCCATGATGGCGCGCATCTGCTCAAGGTTGTTGACGTTGAAAGCTGGGACGCCGTAGCCGAACTCTGCGGCGTGGTCCAGCATCTGGCGCATGCTAATGAGTGCCATCTTGTGTTTATCTCCCGGTCGAGGGTCGTTAATCGTGCAAGCCTGCCGAAGCGGCGGCTGCCATTCAAGTAGTGTAGATCGGGCCTGTGCCCGACCCGCTGCATCACTGGGCCTTGCAGGCCCGGCCAATCAGGTCGTTGGTCGCGACCCAGTACACCAGCCCTTCATTACCTTTGCTGTGGAAGGCCAGCACGCCGTCGCTGAACAGCTCGCCCGACGCGCCGGGTTCGGCTTTCAGGCGGTAGACCTGGTCGCTGCCACCCAGCTTCACTTCCACGCTGTTCTTGCCCGCATCCAGGAAGCGCCAATCGACGGTCGCCTGGCTGTCGCAGGTCCAGTGTGTCCAGTCAGCGGACACCGGGGCCTGGTTGAAACTTGCACATCCACCCAGTACTGCAAACGCCACAAGGGCCATGAAGCCTTTCATTGTACTTCCTCGGGTTGCAGCATGGCGGCAGGCACGCAGGCCTGCCGCTCAGTTCCATCGGACTGAAAAGCCCGCCAGTTGTTCCGACCCGCGGTCGGCTCAGGGGCAACCTTGCCCCGGGGCCTGGTGTTCAGGGTCGTACTTTTCCAGGCCATCCGGGCCCAGGCGCTTGTTGATGACCGGCGCGGTCTCGGCCTGCCAGTCAGCCTGGTAGCAGCCGCCCTTGCCGGGCACCTGCTCGGCCGCGGCGGGCGCCGGCTTGCCGGCGCACCCGGCGAGCACGCCAGCCAGCAGCAACAGCGGCAATGCCTTGGTCATCTGGACGCTCCCTTTCCATTCGCGCATGGCGTATCAGGCCTTGGCCCGCTGCTCCAGCATCTCGACGGCTGGCAGTACCTTGCCCTCGACGAACTCGAGGAAGGCGCCACCACCGGTGGAAATGTAGGAGATGTCCTTGGACACGCCGTACTTGTCGATGGCTGCCAGGGTGTCGCCGCCGCCGGCGATGGAGAACGCCGGGCTCTCGGCGATGGCCTTGGCCAGCACCTTGGTTCCGTTGCCGAACTGGTCGAACTCGAACACGCCCACCGGGCCGTTCCACAGGATGGTCTTCGACGTTTTCAGCAGTTGGGCGAACTGCTCGGCGGTCTGCGGGCCGATGTCCAGGATCATGTCGTCATCGGCCACGTCGGCGATCAGCTTGACGGTGGCCTCGGCGGTTTCGGCGAATTGCTTGGCCACCACCACATCCACCGGCAGCGGCACGCTGACCTTGGCGGCGATGGCGCGGGCGGTGTCCAGCAGGTCCGGCTCGTACAGCGACTTGCCGACCTTGTGGCCAGCTGCGGCCAGGAAGGTGTTGGCGATGCCGCCGCCGACGATCAGCTGGTCGCAGATCTGGCTCAGGCTGTTGAGCACGTCCAGCTTGGTGGACACCTTGGAACCGGCGACGATGGCGGCCATCGGCTTGGCCGGGGCGCCCAGGGCCTTGCCCAGCGCGTCCAGCTCGGCGGCCAGCAGCGGGCCTGCGGCGGCTACCTTGGCGAACTTGGCCACGCCGTGGGTCGAACCCTCGGCGCGGTGGGCAGTGCCGAAGGCGTCCATGACGAACACATCGCACAGGGCAGCGTATTGCTGCGCCAGCTCGTCGGCGTTCTTTTTCTCGCCCTTGTTGAAGCGCACGTTCTCGAACAGCACCAGGTCGCCGGCCTTGACGTCGACGCCGCCCAGGTAGTCAGCCACCAGCGGCACGTCGCGGCCCAGGGCCTTGCTCAGGTAGTCGGCCACCGGCTTCAGGCTGTTCTCGGCAGAGAACTCGCCCTCGGTGGGACGGCCCAGGTGCGAGCAGACCATCACCGCCGCGCCTTTCTCCAGCGCCAGCTTGATGGTTGGCAGCGAGGCCAGGATACGCGCGTCGCTGGTGACCACACCGTCTTTCACGGGAACGTTGAGGTCTTCGCGGATCAGCACGCGCTTACCTCGCAGATCGAGGTCGGTCATCTTCAACACTGTCATGTGTTCAGTCCTTCAAGCCTGTTTTAATTGTTGGTTGACGACGTACAGGAAGTGCTCCGCGACGTCGAGCATCCGATTGGCAAAGCCCCATTCGTTGTCGAACCAGGCCAGGATGTTCACCAGGCGCGGGCCTGATACACGGGTCTGGCTGGCATCGACGATGGCCGAATGCGGGTCATGGTTGAAATCACAGCTGGCGTGCGGCAGCTCGGTGTAGGCCACCAGCCCTTTCAGCGGGCCGGTAAGGGCGGCGTCGTGGAGGATGCGATTGACCTCCGCGGCGTCGGTGTCCCGGCGCACCTGCAGGGTGATGTCCAGGCACGACACGTTCACTGTCGGCACGCGCACTGCTTTGGCCTGGATTCGGCCGCCGAGTTCCGGCAGCAACCGCTCTATTCCGCGCGCCAGCCCGGTGGACACCGGGATGATCGACTGGAAGGCCGAGCGGGTGCGGCGCAGGTCTTCGGCATGGTAGGCATCGATCACCGGCTGGTCATTCATGGCCGAATGGATCGTGGTGATCGAGATGTACTCCAGGCCCAGGGCCTCATCCAGCAACCGCAGCAACGGCACGCTGCAGTTGGTGGTGCAGGAAGCGTTGGACACCAGCGTCTCGGTACCGGTCAATACCTGCTGGTTGATGCCGAACACCACAGTGGCGTCGACATCGGTCTCGCTGGCCATGGGCTGGGAGAACAGCACCCGTGGGGCGCCGGCGTCGAGGAAACGCTGGCCGTCGGCACGGGTATGCCACGCCCCGGAGCATTCTAGTACCAGGTCGACGTCAAGCGCCGCCCAGTCGATGCCCTCGGGGCTGGCGCTGCGCAGTACTTTCACGCAGTCGCCGTTAATCATCAGACAGTCGCCTTCGCTGCGCACCTGGCCGGGGAAACGGCCGTGGGTGGAGTCGAAGCGTGTCAGGTATTCGAGACTGGCCATGTCGGCCAGGTCGTTGATGGCAACCACCTCGAAGCCCGCTTCGGCGCCGCGCTCGTACAACGCACGCATGACGCAACGGCCGATACGGCCGTAGCCATTGAGTGCAACTTTATAGGGGCGTGGCTGGGGCATGAGGTGCTCACTGGTACAAATAGTTCAACAGAGAGAACACAACCCTGCCCCCCGGTAGGAGCCGGGCTTGCCCGCGATGGCCACACCGCCGATATCGAGGTATGGCCATCG
>NZ_JBWGIG010000030.1:0-82941 GCF_056312595.1 Pseudomonas sp. GYB4201
GTATTGCGCCTGTAGCAGCGGCCGCCAGGCCGCGTCACGGCCACCGCGTCAAAGGGCCTCCAGGCGGGCCATCAGGTCGTCCAGGTCGGTGGTGGGTTGCGGGGCGCGGGCGGCGTCGACCAGGTCGGCGAGCTCGGCGACGGTGGCCACTTCGAACACCTGGCGCAGGCTCAACGACACCTGCAAGGTACTTTGCAGGCGGGTGAACACCTGCGTGGCCAGCAGCGAATGGCCGCCCAGTTCGAAGAAGTTGTCGGTCACCCCCACCTGCGCAAGGCCCAGCACCTGGGCCCAGATGTCAGCCAGCAGCCGTTCGGTCTCGGTGCGCGGGGCCACGTAGTCGCGCGGCTGCCAGTCCGGCGCCGGCAGGGCCTTGCGGTCGAGCTTGCCGTTGGGGGTCAGCGGCATGCGCGGCAGCGCCAGCAGTTGCGCGGGCACCATGTAGTCCGGCAGGTCGCGGCGCAGCTGCGCCTTGAGCGCATCCAGGCGGCTGTCGTCGACGCCGGTGACGTATCCCACCAGCTGCTTGCCGTACGCCGACTCGCGGGCAACCACGGCGGCGTCCGCGACGCCAGCCTGGGCCAGCAGGCAGGCTTCGATTTCACCCAGCTCGATGCGCAGGCCACGGATTTTCACCTGCTGGTCGATACGCCCCAGGTACTCCAGCACGCCATCGGCGCGGCGCCGCGCCAGGTCGCCGGTGCGGTACAGGCGCGCGCCGGTGGCACTGAACGGGTCGGCGACGAAGCGCTCGGCGGTCAGCCCGGGGCGCGCGTGGTAACCCCGCGCCAGGCCATCGCCGCCGATGTAGAGCTCGCCGGCCACGCCCGGCGGCGCCGGGTTGAGGCTGTCATCGAGCACGTGCAGCTGGGTGTTGGCCAGCGGCCCGCCCAAGTCCGGGCGGCCGTGCACCAAATTCAGCGCCGACCAGATGGTGGTCTCGGTGGGGCCGTAGAGGTTCCACAGCTGCGCCGCCTGTTCGCCCAGGCGCGCCGCCAGTTCGGTGGACAGCGCCTCGCCGCCGCAGAAGAACCGCTTGCCGCGCAGGCGGCTGAAGCCCTCATGGCTGGCGAGCATGCCCCAGCTCGACGGCGTGGCCTGGATCACCGTGACACCATACTGCTCGATCACCTCCAGCAGGCGCGCCGGGTCCTTGGCCGCCATGCGTTCCACCAGCACCACGGCGCCGCCCACCAGCAACGGCAGGTACAGCTCCAGCGCCGAGATATCGAACGACAGCGAGGTCAGGCCCAGCACCCGGTCAGTCGCCGCCAGGCCTGGTTCGGCGGCCATGCTGTGCAGGAAGTTGACCAGCCCGCCCTGGCGCACCGCCACGCCCTTGGGCTTGCCGGTGGAGCCGGAGGTGTAGATGACGTAGGCCAGGTGCTCGGGGTGCCCCACGGCTGGGCCGTTGTCGGCAGCGTAGTGCGCCAGGCCGTCGAGGTCGTCCATGCAGAAGGTCGGCACCTGGGTGGTTGGCAGCGCCGCCAGCAGGCGTCGCTCGCTGAGCAGCAGGCTCAGGCCGCTGTCCTCGAGCATGTGCGCCAGGCGCTCGCGGGGGAATTCAGGGTCCATGGGCACGTAGGCGCCGCCGGCCTTCATCACCGCCAGCAAAGCCACCGGCAAGGCAGCGCCGCGCTCCAGGGCGATGCCCACCGCCACGTCCGGGCCCACGCCCTGCTCGCGCAGGTAGCCGGCCAGGCGGTTGGCCCGGGCGTTGAGTTGCGAATAAGTGAGCTGGCCGTCGTCGGCGATCACTGCCACCGCGTCGGGGCTGCGCGCCGCCTGCGCCTCGATCAACTGGTGCAGGCTCTGCGCCGGGTCGTAGGCCATGGCGCTGCGGTTGCAGTCCAGCACCAGCGCGCGCTGGCTGGCGGCGTCCAGCAACGGCAGCTCGCCCAGGAGCCGCGCTGGGTCTTCGAGCATCGCCAGCAGCAGGGTCTGCAGTTGGCTGGCCAAGCCCTGCACGGCCAGCTCGCTGAAGTGACTGCGGCGGTAGTTGAACGCCAGCTTGAGGCTGTCGCCCAGGGACGCCATCAGCGTCAGTGGGTAATTGGTGTTGCCCTGAATGCCCGCGCCCGAGAAACGCACCGGGCTGTCGGCGCGCTCCAGCACTTCGGCCACCGGGAAGTTTTCGAACACCAGCAGGCTGTCGAACAGCGCCTCACCGTCACCATGGCGGCGTTGCAGTTCGAACAGCGGAGTGTGCTCGAATTCGCGGAGGGCCACGGCCTGCGCCTGCACCTGCTGCAGCCATTGGCCGACAGACAGCTGCGGCGCCGGCACCGACACCACCGGCAGGGTGTTGATGAACAGCCCCAGCTGCCGGTCGATGCCCGGCAGTTCCGGCGGCCGCCCCGCCACCGTCGCGCCGAACGCCACCGCCGCCTGGCCGCTGTAGCGCTGCAGCACGATGGCCCAGGCCGCCTGCAACAGCGTGTTGACCGTGACCTGGCGGCTGCGCGCGAACGCGGCCAGCGCGGCCAGCGGCAGGTGGATTTCATGCTGGCCGAAGCCCTCGCCGCCCTGGGGTTTCACCAGGCAGTCGGCGAGCCGCGTGGGCGCCTCCAGCGCTGCCAGCTGCTGGTCCCAGAACTGCTCGGTGGCCGCCGGGTCGCGGCGCTGCAGCCAGCGCAGGTAATCGCCGTAGCGGCCGGGGCTGGCCGGCGGCGCCTCGCCGAGGTAGCGCTGCATCACCTCGCCCAGCAGCTGCGCGGTGCTCCAGCCGTCCATAAGGATATGGTGGTGGGTGTAGATCAGGTGGTAGCGCTGCTGGTCGCAACGCACCAGGGTCAGGCGCAGCAACGGTGGCTGGTCGAGGGCAAAGCCGCGGGCCTGGTCGTCGGCGGCCAGGCGGTCTAGGGCCTGGCTGTCGCAAGCATTGCGCCAGTCCAGCACCTGCAACGGCAGGGTCAGCGCCGGCTGCACCCATTGCAGCGGGGTGTCCAGGCCCCGCCAGCAGAAGCCGGTGCGCAGGCTGTCATGGGCGTCCAGCGCCGCTTGCCAGGCCTGGCGCAGGCGCTCGACGTCCACGGCTTCGACGTCCACCCGCAGTTGGTTGACGTACACGCCGTCGCGGTTGTCGAGCAGTTGATGGAAGAGCATGCCGTGTTGCATGGGCGTCAGCGGCAGCGCGATGCTGACGCCGGCCGGCAAGGCCGCGCGCTGGGCGTCGTCGAGCACCAGCAGCGGCGCGTCGTCCTCGGTGCTGGCCGCCACGGCTTCAACCACAGCGGCCAGGGCACGCACGGTAGGCTGTTCGAACAGTGCCTTGGGGCTGAACATCAGCCCGGCCTGGCGGGCCTTGCCCACCACCTGGATGGTGACGATGGAGTCGCCACCCAGTTCGAAGAAGTTGTCCAGCACGCCGACCTTGTCCAGCCCCAGCACCTGGGCCCAGATCTCCGCCAGCACGGTTTCGCGCGCGCCTTCGGGCGCCTGGTACGCCTGGCCTTGCCAGTCCGGTGCCGGCAGGGCCTTGCGGTCGAGCTTGCGGTTGGGGGTCAGGGGCATGGCGGCCAGCTGCAGCAGCTGCGCCGGCACCATGTAGTCGGGCAGCTGCTGCTTGAGCGCTGCCTTGAGGGCGTTCAGGTCCAGCCCCTCGCCGACCACGTAGCCCACCAGCTGCTGGCCCTGCCCCACGCTGCGGGCAACCACGGCCGCCTCGCGCACGCCGGGTTGGCGCAGCAGCTGTGCTTCGATTTCGCCTAGCTCGATACGGAAGCCGCGCACCTTCACCTGCTGGTCGATACGGCCCACGTACTCCAGCTGGCCGTTGGCGCGCCAGCGTGCCAGGTCGCCGGTGCGGTACAGGCGGCCGTGGCCTTGCGGGTCCGGCACGAAGCGCTCGGCGGTCAGGTCGGCGCGGCCGTGGTAACCGCGGGCCAGGCCCTGGCCGCCGATGAACAGCTCGCCGGCCACGCCTTGGGGCAGCGGTTGCAGGTAGGCGTCCAGCACGTACAGGCCGGTGTGGGCGATGGGCTCGCCCAGCCACGGCTGCGGTTGCTGCGGGTCGAGGCGGCGGCGCGCCGACCAGATGGTGGTCTCGGTGGGGCCGTAGAGGTTCCACACGTGCCCGGCGGCGGCAATCAGGCGCTGGGCCAGGTCGGCGGGCAGCGCTTCGCCGCCGCACAGCAGCTGGCGCCCGGCAAGCTTTGCCGCCAGCTGCGGATGGTCGGCGAGCATGCGCCAGGTCGATGGCGTGGCCTGGATGCTGCGCACCTGGTGCTGCTCGATGGCCGCCCACAGGCGCTGCGGGTCACGGGCGCTGTCGCGGTCCACCAGCACCACGCTGGCGCCACGGGTCAGCGGCAGGTACAGCTCCAGGCCGGCGATGTCGAATGACAGCGAGGTCAACGCCAGCATGCGCTCCCCCGCCGCCAGGCCCGGTTGCTCGGCCATGCTGTCGAGGAAGTTGAGCAACGCGCCGTGGCTGACCGCCACGCCCTTGGGCCGGCCGGTGGAGCCGGAGGTGTAGATCACGTACGCCAGGTGCTGGGGCTGGGTGACGGGGGCAAGGTCGCTGGCATTTTCGTCGGCCCACAGCGCCTGGTCACGGTCCAGGCACCAGGTGTTGGGGTGCGCGGGCAGCTCGGCCAGCAGGTGCTGCTGGGTCAACAGCAGGCGCGCGCCGCTGTCGGCGAGCATGTGGCCCAGGCGTTCGGCGGGGAATTCAGGGTCCAGCGGCACGTAGGCGGCGCCGGCCTTGAGCACCGCCAGCAAGGCCACCAGCAGCTGGCTGTCGCGCTCGCAGGCCACGGCCACGCGGTCGTCGGGCTGCACGCCGGAGGCACGCAGGGCGCGGGCCAGGCGGTTGGCGCGGCGGTTGAGCGCGGCGTAGTCCAGGGTCTGGTCGCTGGCAATCAGCGCCAGGCTCGCCGGCGCCTGCGCGGCCTGCCGCTCGAACAGCGGCACCAGGCTGGCGGCGGCCAGCGCCGGGCCGCCTTGCACGCCGCGTTGCAGCAGTTGCTGGCGCTCGGCATCGCCCAGCAATTGCAGCTCGGCCAGCGGCCGCGCGGCGTCCTCGGCCATGGCCAGCAGCAGGTGCTGGAAGTGCCCGGCCAGGCGCGCCATGGCCTCGCGGTCGAAGCTGGCCAGGTCGAAGGTGAAGCGCAGGTGCAGTTGCTCCGCGAGGTTGACCATCAGCATCAGCGGGTAGCTGGACTGCTCGGTGGCGCGGGCGTTGGCAAAACTCACCCCCGCTGGCGCGCCTTGTTGCAGGGCTTCGCTGACGGGGTAGTTTTCAAACACCAGCACGTGGTCGAACAGCCCACGGCCGCTGTAGCCCAGCCAGCGCTGGATGTCGTAGAGCGGCGTGTGCTCGTGCTCGCGCAGGTCCAGGTTGAGCTGCTGCACCTGGGCCAGCCAGGCGTCGACGCTGTGCAGCGGCTGCGGCGTGGCCGCCACCGGCAGGGTGTTGATGAACAGCCCCAACTGCTGCTCGATGCCCGGCAGCTGCGCCGGGCGCCCCGCCACGGTGGCGCCGAAGGCCACGGTGGCCTGGCCGCTGTAGCGGTGCAGCAGCAACAGCCAGGCGGCCTGCACCAGGGTGTTGAAGGTCACGTGGCGCTGGCGGGCGAAGACCTGCAACTGCGCGGTGCGTGCAGGGTCGAGCTGCACCTGCACCTCGGCCTGGCCGCTGTCGCCGTTGCCTTCGTAGGCCAGCAGGTTGGCCAGGTAGGTCGGCTCGTGCAGCTCGCCCAGGTTGGCACGCCAGAAGCTTTCGCTGCTGGGGCGCTGGCCAAGCCACTGGATGTAGTCGCGGTAGGCCGGGGCGCTGCGGCTCGGCGCCTGGCCGGCGTAGCGCTGCAGCACCTCGCCCAGCAGCTGCGACTGGCTCCAGCCGTCCAGCAGCAGGTGGTGGCAGGTCCAGATCAGCTGCTGGCCGCCGTCGGCCAGGCGCACCAGGCGCAGGCGCATCAACGCCGGCCGGCGCAGGTCGAAGCCGCGCTGACGTTCGGCGCGAGCCACCTGCTCCGCGTCCTCGACCGCACTGCCCTGCTCCAGCACCAGGCTGACGTGGCGGTGCACGATCTGCAGCGCCGCGTCGCCCTCGCCTTCCCAGGCAAAGCCGCACCGCAGCACCGGGTGCGCGTCCAGCGCCGCCTGCCAGGCCGCGCGGAAGCGCGCCAGGTCCAGGCCCTGCACGTCCACCCGCAACTGGTTGATGTAGGCGCCAGCGGTGGGCGTGAACACGCTGTGGAACAGAATGCCCTGCTGCATCGGCGACAGTGGGTAGATGTCCTCGATCTGCGCGGCGGGCACCGGCAGGTTGTCCAACTGCGCCTGGGTCAGGCGCGCCAGGGGGAAGTCCGAGGGCGTCAGGCCGCCGGCTGCGGGGCTGATGCAGTGTTCGATCAGGCTGCGCAGCTCCAGCTGCCAGGCGTCGGCCAGGCCCTGCACCTGTGGGGCGCTGAACCACTGCGGGGCAAAGCTCCAGGCCAGGCGCAGGCAGCCATCGCTGATGCTGCCGTTGATGCTCAGCCAGTTGCCCGGCGGCGCCTCGGGGTCACTGTTGCGGCCACTGCTTTCGGCGGCCGGGTACAGCAGCGCGTCATCGCCGAAGCTCTGGTCGAACTGGCCCAGGTAGTTGAAGGTGATGCGCGGCGCCGGCAGCGCGCGCAGGGCTTCGCCGTGGGGCGACAGCCAGGCCAGCACGCCATGGCCGATGCCGCGGTTGGGCACCTGGCGCAGGTGTTCCTTGATGGCCTTGATCGACTCGCCCATGTCGCTGGCGGCCTGCAAACGCAGCGGGTAGGTGCTGGTGAACCAGCCGACGGTGCGGCTCAGGTCGGCGCCGTCGACCCACTCCTGCTCGCGGCCGTGGCCTTCCAGTTCCACATGCACTGCCGCCTGCCCACTCCAGCGCTGCCAGGCGCGGGCCAGGGCAGTCAGCAGCAGGTCGTTGACCTGGGTGCGGTAGGCCGCCGGGGCCTGGCGCAGCAGCTGCCGGGTGCGCTCGGCATCCAGGCCGGTCTCGATCACTTGCAGGTCGCGCTGGCAGGCCTGCGCCTGGGGCGTGGCCACCAGCTGTTCAACCTGGTTGTCGGCCAGCTGCGCCTGCCACCAGGGCAGCTCCGCGGCCAATTGCGCGCTGCCGGCCTGGCGGTGTAGGGCCTGGGCCCAGTCACGCAGGGCGGTGGTGCGCGGCGGCAACTGCGGCCGCGCGCCGTCGGCGAGCTGCCGGCACAGGGCCTGCAGGTCTTCGAGCAGGATGCGCCACGACACGCCGTCCACCACCAGGTGGTGCACCACCAGCAACAGGCGCTGGCTGCCGTCCCACAGTTGCAGCTGCACGGCGCGCAGCAGCGGGCCGTTGAGCAGGTCGAGGCTGTTTTGCGCCTGTTCGGTCACGGCCTCCAATTCAGCCTGGTCGGCCACTGCCACTTGCCACAGCACGTTCTGCCCGGGGGCGGCGTGCTGGGCCTGGCCCTGGGCGTCGAAGCGCAGGCGCAGGGCGTCGTGATGTTCGAGCAGCAGGTGCAGGGCCTGGCGCAGGTGTTCGCCGATGATGGTGCGGTTGAAGCCGAGCATCACCGACTGGTTCCAGTGCTGGCGCTGGGCAATCTGGGTGGCGAAGAAACGCGTCTGGAACGGCAGCAGGCGGCTGGCGCCGGTCACGGGGGCCTGCTCTACCTGCGGGGCTTCGGCCTGCCGGGCCGCCTTGGCCAGGGCCGCCAGGGTCTGGTGCTGGAACAGGTCGCGCGGGGCCAGCAGCAGCCCCGCCTGGCGGGCGCGGCTGACCACCTGGATGGCGATAATCGAGTCGCCGCCCAGTTCGAAGAAGTTGTCGTTGGTGCCCACCTGTTCAAGGCCCAGCACCTGCTGCCAAATGCCCGCCATGAGGGTTTCGCGCTCGCCCTGCGGCGCCACGTAGGCCTGCACCTGGGCCTGGGGCAGTGGCAGCGCCTTGCGCTCCAGCTTGCCGTTGGGGCTCAGGGGCATCTGCGCCAGGCTGATCAGGTGCGCCGGCACCATGAAGTCCGGCAGGCGCTCGGCCAGCCAGGCGCGCAGCGGCGCCTCGACGCTGCTGTCGCCGACCACGTACGCCACCAGCTGCTGCGAGCCGGCCACGCCGTCCACCGCCAGCACCACGGCTTCGCGGGTGAGCCCAGATTCGAGCAGGCAGGCTTCGATTTCGCCCAGCTCGATGCGCAGGCCGCGAATTTTCACTTGGTGGTCCAGGCGCCCCAGGTACTCGATGATGCCGCCTTCGCGCCAGCGCACCAGGTCGCCGGTGCGGTACAGGCGGCCACTGCCGTCGGCAGCGGGCACGAAGCGTTCGGCGGTCAGCGCTTGGCGCTGGTGGTAGCCGCGCGCCAGGCCGACGCCTCCCAGGTACAGCTCGCCAGCGACGCCAATGGGCACCGGTTGCAGGCGCTTGTCCAGCACCTGGGTGCTCAGGCCGTCGATGGGGCGGCCAATGGGCACGCTGTCGCGGCCGTCGAGGCGGCAGGTCCAGTGGGTGACGTCGATGGCCGCCTCGGTGGGGCCGTAGAGGTTGACCAGCTCGGCGTTGGGCAGCGCCTTCAGGGTGCGCGCAGCCAGGTCGGCGGGCAGCGCCTCGCCACTGCACACAATCAGGCGCAGGCTGGTGCAGCGGGCCACGTCGGGCTCGGCCATGAACGCCTGGAGCATCGAGGGCACGAAATGCAGGGTGGTGATGCCCTGCTGGCGGATGCGCCGGATCAACGCCGCCGGGTCGCGGTGCTCGCCGGGCAACGCTAGGGTCAGGGTGGCGCCGGTCATCAGCGGCCAGAAGAATTCCCACACCGACACGTCGAAGCTGAACGGGGTCTTCTGCAGCACGTTATCGGCAGCGCTCAGGTCATAGGCCTGCTGCATCCACGCCAGGCGGTTGAACAACGCGCCGTGGCTGTTGCCGGCGCCCTTGGGCTTGCCGGTGGAGCCGGAGGTGTAGATCACGTACGCCAGGTGCTCGGCGTCCAGCGCGGCCGGTGCCAGGGCCACCGGCTGGCGCAGGTCCAGGGCGTCGAGGTCGAGCACGTCCAGCGCGCGGCCGGCCAGCGGCAACTTGGGCAGCACCCGCGCCTGGGTCAGCAGCAGGGTGATGCCGCTGTCGTCGAGCATGTGCTTGAGGCGCTCGGCCGGGTAGTCGGGGTCCATGGGCACGTAGGCGCCGCCGGCCTTGAGGATGGCCAACAGCGCCACCACCAGCTCCGGGCTGCGCTCGGCGGCCACGCCCACCATTACGTCGGCGTCCACCCCACGCTGGCGCAGCAGCAGGGCCAGGTGGTTGGCGCGGGTGTCGAGCTGGGCGTAGGTCAGCTGGCGGTCGTCGAACAGCACCGCCAGGGCGTCCGGGCGCAGCGCCGCCTGCTGTTCGAACAGGCGGTGCACCGGCGCGCTCATGGCGTGGGCCGGGCCACCCTGGCTCCAGCCCTGCAGTTGCTCGCGCTCGGCTTGGCCAAGCAGCGGCGCGTCGTCCAGGCAAGCATCGGGGTAGTCGAGCATGTAGTCCAGCAGGTGTTCGTAGTGGCCGGCCAGCCGCGCGATGGTGCTGGCGGCGAACAGGTCGCGGTCATATTCCAGGGTGCACAGCAGGTGCTCGCCCAGGGCCACGTCCAGGGACAGGTCGAACTTGGCGGTGACGCTGGGCAGCGTCATCACTTCCACGTGCAGGCCCGGCAGCTGCAGGCGGGTGCTGTCGTCCTGGTTGCGCAGGTTGAACAGGGTCTGGAACACCGGGCTGTGGCTGAGGCTGCGCTCGACCTGCAGGTGGTCGAGCAGCAGTTCGAAGGGGTAGTCGGCGTATTCCAGCGCCTGCATGGCCTCGGCGCGCAGGCGGCGGCACAGGTCGCGGGCGCTCAGCGGCTGGCTGAAGTCGGCGCGGTACACCTGGGTGTTGACGAAGAAGCCCACCAGCTCCTGGATCTCGCGCTGGTTGCGCGCCGCGTTGGGCACGCCCACGGCGAAGCTGTCCTGGCCGCTGTGGCGCGCCAGCAGCGCCTGCCAGGCGCCCAGCAACAGCACGAACGGCGTGCATGCCTGTTGTTGGCAGAACGCCCGCAGGCGCGCCAGCAGGGCGTCGGGCAACTGCACCTGCAGCGATTCGCCGCGGTGGCCCTGGATGGCCGGGCGCGGGTGGTCCAACGGCAGGTTCAGGACCGGCAGGTGGCTGCCCAGGTAGCCGCGCCAGTAGTCGGCAGCGGCCTGGGCGTGGCCCTGTTCATAGCGCTGGCGCTGCCAGGCGGCGTAGTCGGCGTATTGCACTTCCAGCACCGGCAGGCGCGCGTCGGCCTGGCCCAGGGCAGCGGCGTAGGCCACCGACAGGTCGCGCACCAGGATGGCGTTGGACCAGGCGTCGGAGACGATGTGGTGCAGGGTGAACAGCAGCACTTGCTCGCACTCGTCGGCGCACGACAGCAGCGTGGCGCGTAGCAGCGGCGCGCGGTCGAGCACGAACGGAATGGCGGCCTCGGCGCGGATGCGCGCGTTGATCTGGCTGCAGTCGACCTTCTCCTCGCGGTGCAGCTGGAAGGTCACGTGGGGCTCGATGACCTGGCGCGGCTGGCCGTCGACTTCGACGAAGCGGGTGCGGAACACTTCATGGCGCTGGATCAGCGCCTGGAACGCCTGCTCCAGCGCCGCCACGTCAACCTCGCCTTCCAGGCGCAGCGCCCGCGGCAGGTTGTACTGGGCCGCAGCCGGGTCGTAGCGGTGTAGCAGCCACAGGCGCTGCTGGGAGAACGACAGGGGCGCACTGCCTTCATCGGGACGCCTGGGAATGCCTGGCTCGCCCGCTTCCTCGGCAAGCAGCAGCGCCAGCAGTTCGTCGTCCTGATTTTCGATGAATTGGTTCATGTCGTCCCGTCTCTCGACCGTGTCGTTGGTGTCTTTGAAGGACGAAGGGGGGGTGGGGGAATTTAGCGGGGTTTTGGGAGGGTGGTTAATGGGATCAAGTCAGGGCGGCAATGGGCCTGCCGGGAGATTTGCATGCCTCATGACATCGAGCGCCGCCCGCGCGGCGCTCGATCTTGAGGGCGCCACAACAATCCAGGCATGCGCCTTGTAGCCATCCCCCAATCAAAAATCACCGGCGGTTGAGCAACGCCTCGCGCTGCGCCGGGCTCAACGCCTGCAACTTCAAGCGCAGCCCAGCCGCTTTTTCCAACTGCCCCGGCGCGCTCTCGCGTTCGCGCAGGGCGGCGGCCAGGGCCACCACGCTGGGGTGGTCGAAGACGATGCCCGGCGGCACTTCCAATTGCAGGCCCTTGCGGATCGCCGCCACCAGTTTGATCACCGTCAACGAATGGCCACCGGCCTCGAAGAAGTCGCTGTCGATGTCCAGGCTCTCGCGCCCCAGCAGTTCGGCCATGTGGCCGGCCAGCAGGGTTTCCAGGGCGTCGCGCGGGGCGCGGCCACTGGCAAGGTCGGGCTGCACGGCGGGGAGTGCCTGGCGGTCGATCTTGCCGTTGGCCAGGCGCGGCAGGCTGGGCAGCCGCACGTAGCGCGCCGGGCGCATGGCATCGGGCAGGCGTGCCTCCACCTCTTGGCGCAGCGCCGCTTCGTCGCCGACCACGTAGGCCACCAGGCTGGCTTCGCCATCAGCATCGTGCAGCACTTTCACCGCCGCTTCCCCCAGGGCTTGCAGGGTGGCCTCGACCTCGCCCACTTCCACGCGGAAGCCACGGATCTTCACCTGGCCGTCGCCACGGCCGCGCAGCTCCAGCGCGCCATCATGGCGGCGCACGGCGCGGTCGCCGGTGCGGTACAGGCGCTGGCCGGGTTGCTCGGGATCGGCAATGAACGACGATTCATCGCCGCTCAGGTAACCCCGACACAGCTGCGCGCCGCCCAGGTACAGCTCGCCGATGGCACCCACCGGCACGCGGCGGCCCTCCTCGTCCAACAGGGTGGCGACGTTGTTGGCCAGCACCCCGCCCAGCACCAGCGGGTCGCCGGCTACTGCCTGGTAGAGCACGCCGACCGTGGCTTCGGTGGGGCCGTAATGGTTGAACAGGCGCGTGGCCGGCGACTGCGCGCGAATGCGCTCGGCCAGCGCCGGCGTGGTGGCTTCGCCGCCGAGGATGACCGTGGCCGGCAACGCCCCGTCCTGGCCGTCGAGCAAGGCAGCCAGGTGCGAGGGCACCATCTTCAGGCAGTCGATGCGCTGGGCCACCAGGAAGCGCGCGAAGGACGGCGCGTCCTGCATGTCCTCGGTGCTGGCGACCACCAGGCAGGCGCCCTGCTCGAAGGCGCCGAACAGGCAAGTGTTGCCCAGGTCGGCGGCCACCGTGGAGGTCAGGGCAAAGCGCTGGCAGGCACGCAGGTCCAGGGCCTGGCTGACCGCCTGAACATAGTTATGCAACTGTTGATGCTCGATGACCACGCCCTTGGGCTGGCCGGTGGAGCCGGAGGTGAACAGCACGTAGGCAGCCTGGTGCGGCGTGGGCAGCGGCAACTCTGCGACCACTGCCGGCTGCGCCGCCCAATCCACCCACGACAGCTGGCGGTGGCCGGCCAGCGCCGCGTCGGCGCCGATGACCAGCAGCGGCTTGGCGGCGTCGGCCAGTTGCTGGCGCCGGCCCTGCGGCCACTGTGGGTCCAGCGGCAGGTAGGCGGCGCCGCTGCGCATCACGGCCAGGGCGGCGATCACCAGCTCGGCGGAGCGCGGCAGCGCCAGGGCGACAATGGTCTCGGGGCCGGCGCCCTGGGCGTGCAAGGCGCTCGCCAGGTGCTCGATGCGTTGCTTGAGCTCGCTGTAGGTGAGCACGCCATCGGCGCCTTGCAGCGCTGCGGCGTTCGGCGCCACCGCTGCCCAGTGGGCGATGCGCGCCAGGGGGCTGCCTTCGCCGAAGGCCTGCACCGGGCCGGACAGGCGCGCGTCAGCCACCGTCGGCTCCAGCAGCCGCTCGATGCTCTGGTCGAGGCCATCGGGCAAGCGCTCCAGCAGTTGCAGGTACTGCTGCAACAGGCCCTGGGCGTCGCCGGGGCGGTAGTGCCGCAGGTCCGCCGACAGCCCCAGGCCGTTGACCTGACCGTGGGCGTCCTGGTGCACCTGCAAGGCCAGTTCAAAGGGCGACGGCCGCGCGCCGAGTGCACGCCAGCCGGCCGGCACCGCGGACTCGACGCTGAAGCCGGCCCGCAGGCAGTCGCTGCGCAATTGCGCCGGGGCGTGTTCCTGCCAGCCACGGTGGCTGTCCAGCAACGCACTGCACTCGGCCAGCCAGCGCGCGAACGGCTGGCGGCAGTCCAGGCTTAGCGCCAGCGGCAGGGTCTTTTCGTAGACCCCGGTGCTGGCGGCGAAAAAGTCATAGTCGGCGCGGCAGTCGTGCAGCCAGCCGCCCAGCAGCTGGCCCTGGCCGCCGATGCGCGCCAACAGCGCCCACCAGGCCGCCTGCAACAGGCTGTCGACGGGCACCTGGCGGCTTTCAGCCAGGGCGTTGAGGCCATGCACCTGTTCGCTGCCCAAGGCGCTGAACGCCTGGTCCTGGGCGGTCTGGCCGTGCAGGCGGCGCAGGGGCAATTGCAGCGCCTGCCCGGCACCCGCGGCGCGCAGGTGCTCGGCCCAGTAGGCTTGCCCGGCGGGCGCGTCCTCGTCCTCGGCCATGGCCTGGCGCCATTCGACGAACTGGCCGAAATGGCCGCTCTCCTCGTCTTCGGCCGGCGCCTCGGCGAATACCTGCCGTGCCAGCAGGCGCAGGCTGCCGGCGTCGGCCACCAGGGCGCTGGCGCGCAGGCACAGGCGCCAATCGTTGTCGGCCACGGCAAACAGCTGGGCGGCCACCACGTCGCCGCGGCTGAGGTCGAACGCCGGCGGTTCGCCGTGCAGCGCCGCCTGGGCGTCGGCCACGCCGCGCAGATCGGTAAACTGCCAGCGGCCGCTGCCGGGCGCTTCCAGGGCCTGCTGGCGAAGGCCGCGGTAGCCGGGCTGCTGGCTGAAGCGGCAGTTCAGGCTCCACTGCCCGCGCACCGCGCGCTCGAACCCCTGGTGCAGGGCCTGGGCATCGACAGCGGCCGCAGCGCCCAGCCACAGTACCTGCGGCTCGCCACCGGCGTCCTGGGCGGCGCGCTGTTCCGGGCTCAGGGCCAGGTGTTCGAGTTCCATCACTTCGCTCATTGCACAGTCTCCAGGGGCGCTTGGGCCAGGGCGGCACGCTCTTGCTGCAGGCGTGCGCGGTCATACATGTCGCCCATGGCGACGACGATCTTGCGCGGCCCCTCGTAGGGGTCGCGGGCGTGGGCGGCGATCATGTTGTCGAGCATCACCACGTCACCCTGCTGCCAGTCGAAACGCACCGCGCACTCTTCGTACAGGCGGCCCAGCAGTGCCATGACCTCATCTTCGATGGGCGTGCCGTCGCCGTAGTAGACGTTGCGCGGCATGCGCTCCAGGCCCAGCATGTCCAGCAGGTCGCTGCGCACGTCGGGCTCCAGGCAGAAGATGTGGTGCAGCTGCACCTGGTTGAAGAACGAACGCTCGCCGGTCAGCGGGTGGACGATCACCGCCGGGGCACGGGTGCGGGTCTGCAGTTCGTCGTCACCGAGCCAGCGGTAGTCGATGCCGCCGGCCTCGCAGCGCGCTTCCACTTCGGCGCGGTCAGCGGTCTTGAAGAAGTGCTGCCAGCTGACGTCGAGGTTCTGCAGGAAGGTGCGCACGTACAGCAGGCCGCGCTGTTCGAAGCGCTGGGCGACGTCGGCCGGCAGGCGCCGGTACAGCTCGCGGCAGTCGACGATGGGCGTGCAGCCGCCGATGGCCGACGGCAGTTCGCAGAAGAACCACTGTTTGCGCGGCCAGCGGTCCAGGTGCGCGCTTTCGTTGTGGTACAGGATCATCTGCCGCTCGGGGAACGGCGTGGAGCGGTAGGTGTTGCGCCCGCCCTCCTTCTTCGGCAGATCGCCGTAGGCGCCGTACAGGCCTGGCTGCAGGGCTTCGGCGAAGGCCTCGAAATCGGCCGGGGTAACCACGCCGAAGTTGCGCAGCACCAGGCCGCCGTGGCGGCGCAGCAGGGCCTCGACCTGGTCGCGGTGGGCGGCGGCCCAGGCCAGGGCGTCGAGGTCCGGGCTGGCCGGTTCGATCAGCAGCGGGAACACTTTGCCAGGCTCGATGGGCCGGGTCTTGATCAGCTCACGCGGGCCCTGGGGCCTGGCTGCCGGCTGCTTCATGAATTTTTTCAGTTTGTCGAGCTTGTTGCCCATGGCCGGCGCATCGCGGCCAACGGGGGTTTCGCTGCTGTCGTGCACGGTGAACTCCTCCAGCGGGGTGTGGGGCGAAGCAATCGCCAGGGCAATCAGTTGCAGCCAGGCCTGGGCCAGGCGCTGGATGCGAGCGGCGCTGAACAGGCCGCTGGCGTAGGCCCAGCGCACCAGCAGGCCGTCGCTTTCGGGCTCGAGGAACAGGCCCATGTCGAACTTGGAGCTGTGCTCCAGCGCGTCCAGGCGCTGGATGTGCAGGCCGTCGATGTCGAACTGGCCCTTGGGGGTGTTCTGCAGCACGAAGAGCACCTGCACCAGCGGGTTGCGGCTGCGGTCGCGGGGCACGCCCACGGCCTCGACGATGCGGTCGAACGGCAGCTGCTGGTGCTCGAAGGTGGCCAGGGCGCTGTCACGGGCCTGGGCCAGCAGCGCCTCGAAGGTCATGCCCGGCACGGTGCGCGAACGCAGCGGCAGGACGTTGACGAAGAAGCCGATCAGGCCTTCCAGCGCCTGCTGTTGGCGGCCGGCAAGGTCGGTGCCCAGCAGCAGGTCGTCGGTGCCGGCCACCCGGTGCAGCAGCCACTGGAAGCTGGCCAGCAACCACATGAACGGCGTGACCCCGGCGCTGCGGCAGTGCGCCTCGATCTGCGCGTACTGCGCCGGGTCGATGCGCAGCACATGCTCGGCACCGGCGGTGGAGGCCACGGCCGGGCGCGGGAAGTCGGTGGGCAACTCCAGCACCTTCGGCGCCCCTTCCAGCCGCGCCTGCCAGAACCCGCGCTCGCGGCCGAAGGCGTCGCTGGCCAGCCAGCGCTGCTGGTGGATGGCAAAGTCCAGGTACTGCACCGGCAGCGGCGCCCACTGCGGCGCGCGCTGGGCACCGAGGGCGCGGTACGCCTCGGCGAATTCGCGAATGAGGATGCCCACCGACCAGCCGTCGCCGACGATGTGGTGCAGGCTGAACAGCAGCAGGTGCCGTTGCTCGCCCAAGCGCAGCAAACGCGCACGCAGCAGCGGCCCGCCCAGCAGGTCGAAGGGCTGCCGGGCGTCGTCCAGCGAGGCCTGGCGCGCCAGCTGCTCACGTTCGTCCACGGCCAGCATCGACAAGTCGGCGAACGGCACGTCGAGCGTGAGGGCGTCGAGCACCTGGGTGTGCGGGTCGCCGTTGTCGTCCTCGGGGTAGTGGCTGCGCAGCACTTCATGGCGCGCCACCAGCAGGTCGAGGGCGGCCACCAGCCGTTGGCGGTCCAGTGGGCCGTCCAGTTGCAGGCGACCGCTCATGTTGTAGGCGTCGGACTGGCCGCCGCTGAGGCGGTCCACCACCCACAGGCGCTGCTGGGCCAGGGACAGCGGCAGCACACCCTGGCGCGGCTCGGCGGCCAGCGCCGGCAACGCAGGGGCGGTGTCGCCGGCCAGCGCGGCGATGCGCGCGGCCAGTTGGTCCAGGCGCGGGGTGTCGAACACTTCGCGCAGCGCCAGGGCCACGTCGAACTGCTCGCGCACCCGCGCCACCAGTTGCGTGGCCAGCAGGGAATGCCCGCCCAGTTCGAAGAAGTGACCGTCGCGGCTCACGCCTGCCAGCCCCAGCAGGTCCTGCCACAGCTGCGCCAGGCGTTGCTCATGGGCCGTGACTGGCGCCTCGCTGCTGCGGCTATGCAGCACCGGTGCCGGCAGCGCCTTGCTGTCGAGCTTGCCGTTGGCGGTCACCGGCAACGCCGCCAGCAGCTGCCAGTGCGCCGGCTGCATGTAGTCAGGCAGCCGGCGCGCCAGGTCGGCCTTGATCGCGTCCAACGTGGCGCCTTGCGCCAGCACCACGTAGGCCAGCAACTGGCCCGCGCCGAGGATCACCGCGCACTGCTGGACTGCCGCATGGGCGGCGATCTGCGCCTGCACTTCGGCCAGCTCGATACGGAAGCCGCGCACCTTGACCTGATGGTCCTGGCGGCCCAGGTATTCCAACTGGCCCTGGGCGTTCCAGCGCACGCGGTCGCCGCTGCGGTACAGGCGCGAGCCGGGGGCGCCGAAGGGGTTGGGCACGAAGCGCTCGGCGCTGTGCCCCGGCTGGCCCTGATACCCCTGGGCCAGCCCTGCGCCGCCGATATACAGCTCGCCCACCACGCCCACTGGCAGCGGGTTGAGGTCGGCGTCCAGCACGTGCACGCTGCTGCCGGCCAGCGGGCGCCCCAGGGGGGCCCGCGTGCTAACGTCCTGCACCGCGCCGGCCAGCACGCCGACGGTGGTTTCCGACGGCCCGTAGTGGTTGAAGATACGGCAGGCCGGGCGCGCCTGGGCGATGCGCTGCAGCAGCGCCGGCTCGCAGGCCTCACCACCGAGAATCAGTGCATGCCAGGGCAGCGCCGCCGCCTCGTGGCCGGCCACCAGCAGGCTGTGCAGGTGGCTGGGCACAATTTTCAGCACGCCTACCCGGTGCTGGCTGAGGTAGTCGGCGAACAGCTGCGGGTCGCGGGCCTGGTCGTTGTCCAGCAGGTGCAGGGTGCGGCCGCTGCACAGCGCGCCGAACAGCACGGTGTGGCCAAGGTCGGCGGCCACGGTGGAGACCATGGCCATGCTCGCCTCGGGCGCCAGCGCCAGGCGTTGCAGCAGGCCCTGCACGTAGTTGGCCAGGGCGCCGTGGCTGATGACCACACCCTTGGGGCGGCCCGTAGAGCCGGAGGTGAAGATCAGGTAGGCCGGTTGCAGGCTGTGGCTGGTAGGCTGCACCGCAGGCACAGGCGCGGTGGCGGCCAGCAGGTGATCGAGGCGAACCCGCGGCAGCGCCAGCTCGGGTTGCTCGGTGCAGGCCAGCACGCGGCGGGCCTGCAGGTCGGCGCAGATCTGCTGCAGCCGCCCGATCGGCGTCTGCGGCTCCAGCGGCACGTAGGCGCCACCGGCTTTCATCACCCCCAGCAACCCCGCCACCAGCGCCGGGCTGCGGCCGCACACTAGCGGCACGCGCTCGCCGGGCTGGCAGCCCTGGGCCAGCAGCGCCTGGGCGACGCGGTTGGCGGCCTGGTCGAGCCAGGCGAAGGTGTAGCCCTGGCCGCCGTGCATCAGGGCGATGCTGGTGGGCTGCTCGCGCACCTGCTGGTCGAACAGCTGCAGCACCGACGCCTGCGGCTGCTCCAGCGCTTCGCCCCACTGCGGTGGCGGTGCCTCGCCCAGCAACAGGTCGAGGTCGGCCAGGCGCAGCGACGGCTGCGCCAGCACCTGGCGCAGTACGGCCAGATAGTGCTGTTGCAGGCGCCCTACCGTGGCGCGCTCGAACACGTCGGCGCTGTAGCCCAGGCTGGCGAGAATCTCGCCGCTGCCGCGCTGTTCGGTGCTCAGGGTCAGGTCGAATTTCTGCGCTCGGCGCTCGCGTTCCACCAGCACCATCTGCACCTGTTCATCCAGCCGTCGCGCGCCCAGGGCGCCCTGGCGCTGATGGTTGAACAGCACCTGGAACAACGGCGTGTGGCTGGCGCTGCGCTCAGGTTGCAGCGCGTCGACGAGCATTTCGAACGGCAGGTCCTGGTACTGCTGGGCCTCCACCGCCGTGGCCTGCACCTGGGCCAGCAAGGTGGCGAACGGCAGGGCGCCGCTGACCTCGCTGCGCAGCACCTGGGTGTTGACGAACAGCCCAACCAGCGGCTCCAGCTCGCTGCGGTTGCGCCCGGCCAGGGGCACGCCGACCTGGATCGCCGGCTGGCCGCTGTAGCGGTACAACAGCGCCTTGAACGCCGCCAGCAGCACGCTGAACACCGTGACCCGCGAGCGCTCGGCCAGTTGTTCCACCTGCCGGGCCATGGCCGTGGGCAGGGCAAATTCGAGGCTGCCGCCGCGCTCGCTGCGCTGCGCCGGCCGTGGCCGGTCCAGCGGCAACGCCAGGGGCGGATGCTCGTCGCCCAGGCGCTGCTTCCACCAGTTCAGTTGGCGGTCGCCCTCCCCCGACTCCAGCCAGTGCCGTTGCCACTGGGCGAAGTCGGCGTAGTGCAACGCAGGTGCCGGCAGTTGCAGTGGCGGGCCCTGGCGCAGGGCCGGGTACAGCTGGGTCAGCTCCTGGATCAGCAGGTTGATGGACCAGCCATCGGCGACGATGTGGTGCACGGCCAGGGCCAGCACCTGCTCGCCCGCCGCCAGCTTGATCAACGCGCCGCGCAGCAGGCAGTCGCGGGCCAGGTCGAAGGGCCGCGCGGCTTCGGCGTCGAGCAGTTGTTCAAGGCGTATCTCGCGTTCGCCCACCGGCAGCGCGCTGAGATCCCAGCGGGTCAGTTGCAGCGGCGCCGGCGCCAGGACCTGCTGCACCGGCACCCCGGCTTCGGCCTGGATACGGCTGCGCAGCGGCTCGTGGCGGGCCAGCAACTGGTCCAGCGCCGCCTGCAACGCCGCTTCGTCCAGCGGCCCGGTGAGGCGCAGGGCGCCGGGGATCACATAGGCGGCACTGGCAGGCTCCAGCTGTTGCAGGAACCACAGGCGCTGCTGCGCGTAGGACAGCGCCAGCGGCGCGTCACGCGGCACCCGTGGGATCGGCAGCTGGCGGAACAGGTCGATGCCCTTCTTCGCCATCACTGCCGCCAACGCCTTGCGCTGGGCCAGGCTCAGGGTTTGCAACGATTCGAGCACCTTGTTCATGAGTCGCTCTTCTCGGCGGCCAGCAGGGCCAGCTCGTCTTCGGACAAACCTTGCAGGCTCTGCATCAGCGCCAGCACTTCATCGGCCAGGGCGTCCTGGTCAGGCAGCGCCTCGCCGACGTCCAGGGCTGCAGCCAACGCTTGCAGGTCGGCGGCTTCGAACACCTGGCGCAGGTCCAGGCGCCGCTGGAATTGCACCTCTATGCGCGAAGCCAATTGCGTGGCCAGCAATGAATGGCCGCCCAGCTCGAAGAAGTTGTCGTGCAGGCCCACCTGCTCGACGTTCAGCAGGCTCTGCCAGATCCCGGCCAGGGCCTGCTCGGTGACGGTACGGGGCGCCACGTAGGCCTGTTGCAACCAGGCGTTTTCGTCCAGTTGCAGGGCGCGCTGGTCGAGCTTGCCGTTGGCGGTCAGCGGCAGGCTGTCGAGCTGCTGCAACTGCGCCGGCACCATGTGCAGCGGCAGGCTAGCCTTGAGCTGCTGGCGCAGCTGCAACAGCGTCTGCGCGGCGTCGGGCCACGGTTCGGCCGCCACCACGAAGCCCACCAGGCGCTGTTCGCCCTGGGCGTCGGCACGCAGCAGCACAGCGGCGTCACGCACCTGGGGCTGGTCGCGCAGGCGCGCCTCGATCTCGCCCAGTTCAATGCGGAAGCCACGCAGTTTGACCTGGTGGTCGATGCGCCCCAGGTACTGCACCTGGCCGTCGGCGCTGCAGCTGGCGAGGTCGCCGGTGCGGTACATGCGCGCGCCCGGCGTGGCGCTGAAAGGGTCGGCCATGAAGCGCTCGGCGCTCAGGCCCGGGCGCTTCAGGTAGCCACGGGCCAGGCCCGCACCGCCGATGTACAGCTCGCCCACCACGCCCGGCGGCACCGGTTGCAGGCTGGCGTCGAGGATGTACCAGGCGAGGTCCGGCAGCGGCAGGCCGATGGGGCTGGCGCTGCTGCGCAGGTCGGCCTGGGTCAGCTCGCGGAAGGTCACGTGGACGGTGGTCTCGGTGATGCCGTACATGTTGATCAGCCGCGGCTGGCGGTCGCCGAAGCGCGCGAACCAGGGCTGCAGGCTGCTGACTTCCAGGGCTTCGCCACCGAAGATCACCGTGCGCAGCGCCGGCAGGCCTTCAGGGCTGGCCAGCAGCGGCACCATCAGTTGGCGGAACGCCGAGGGGGTCTGGTTGAGCACGGTCACACCCTGCTCGCGCAGCAGCTCGACGAAGGCCCGTGGCTCGCGGCTGACGTAGTACGGCACGACAACCAGCGTGCCGCCGTGCAGCAGTGCGCCGAAGATCTCCCACACCGAGAAGTCGAAGGCGTAGGAGTGGAACAGCGTCCACACGTCGCGGTGGTCGAACGGCAGCACCGGCTCGCTGGCCTGGAACAGCCGCAGCACGTTGGCGTGCTCGATCAGCACGCCCTTGGGCGAACCGGTGGAACCGGAGGTGTAGATGCAGTAGGCCAGGTGCCGGGGGCCTGCAGCCGCGGGCGGCGCGGTGTCGGGGTAGCCGTCGCTGGCGAAGCCCAGGCGCTGCACGCCGTCGACCACGGGCAGGCGCTGTTGCAGGTGGTCCTGGATCAGCAGCAGGGCAATGCCGCTGTCGGCCTGCATGTAGGCCAGGCGGTCGGCGGGGTAGTCCGGGTCCAGCGGCAGGTAGGCGCCACCGGCCTTGAGAATCGCCAGCAGGCCGACGATCAGCTCCAGCGAGCGCTCGGCGGCCAGGCCCACCAGCACGTCGGGGCCCACGCCCTGCTCGCGCAGGCGCCAGGCCAGGCGGTTGGCGCGCTGGTCGAGCTCGGCGTAGGTCAGGTGCTGGTCGTCGAAGCGCACGGCTACCGCAGCGGGGTGGCGGCGGGCTTGTTCGGCGATCAGGCCGTGCAGGCTCTGCGCGGGTTCGAAGGCCTGGGGCTGTGGGTTCCACTGCGCCAGCAGTTGCGCTTGTTCGTCCTCGCCCAGCAGCGGCAACTGCGCCAGCGGCTGTTCGGGTTGCGCCACCAGCTGCTGCAGCAGCGCGCGCCAGTGGCGGGCCAACTGCGCGGCGGTGGCGACGCTGAACAGGTGGAGGCGGTAGGTGAAGGACGCCGACAACTGCTCGGCGCGCTCCACGGTGTGCAGAATCAGGTCGAACTGGGTGGCCAGGGCTTCCTGGCCCAGGGCCTGGACCTGGAGGCCGTCAAACTGCACGTCGTCGTTGAGCCACTGGTGGTCGAACGCCACCTGGAACAGCGGGTGCTCGCCGGGCGTACGCTGCGGTTGCAGCGCTTCCACCAGCGCATCGAACGGCAGGTCCTGGTGGGCCTGGGCCTGCAAGGCGCGCTCGTGCACCTGGGCCAGCAGCGCGCTGAACGAGGGGTTGCCCGACAGGTCGGCGCGCAGCACCAGCAGGTTGACGAAGCAGCCGATCAGCGCCTGGGTGTGGGCCTGGTTGCGGTTGGCCACGGTGCAGCCCACGCGCACGTCAGGCTGCTGGCTGTAGCGGTGCAGCAGCACCTGGAAGCTGGCCAACAGCACGGTCGGCAGCGTCACCCCGTGGCGCTGCGCCAGGCGGCGCAAGGCCCAGGCCAGGGCGGGCTCCAAGACGATGGCCAGTTCGGCGCCGGCCAGGCTGGGTTGCGCCGGGCGCGGCTGGTCAGTGGGCAGGGCCAGGCGCGGATGTTCGCTACCCAACTCCGCCTGCCAGTACGCCAGTTGGCGCTGGGCCTCGCCGGCCGCCAGCCAGTCGCGCTGCCAGGCGGCGAAGTCGCGGTATTGCACCGGTAGCGCCGGCAGCGTGGCCGGGCGCTGTTGGCGCAGGGCGTTGTAGTGCTCGGCGAGTTCGGCCAGCAGCAGGTTCATGGACCAGCCGTCGGCGATGATGTGGTGCAGGGTCAGCGCCAGGCGCCAGCTGTCGGCGCCCAGCGTGGCCAGGCTGGCGCGCAGCAGCGGGCCCTGGCGCAGGTCGAACGGCTGGCGGGCGCTGCTGGCCTGGCCGTCGACTGTCAGCGGCTCGATGGCCGTTTGCAGTGCCGGCAGGACCTGCTGGCGCACCTCGCCGCCCTCCTCGACGAAGCGGCTGCGCAGGCTTTCGTGGCGCGCCACCAGCTGGTCGAAGGCCTGCTGCAGCGCGGCCTGGTCCAGCGTGCCCTGCAACTGCACGGCGCCGTGGATGTTGTAGGCGTGGCCTTCAGGGTCGAGCTGCCATTGCAGCCACATGCGCTGCTGGGCCGGCGACAGCTGGCCGGCGGCGCCATCGCCGGCGCGGGCGGCCTGGGTGCTGGTGGCCACGGGCTGGCGCTGCACCAGGGCGGCGAACTCGGCCAGGGTCGGCGCTTCGAACAGGTCGCGCAGGGCCACCTCGCGGCCCTGTTCATCGCGCAGGCGGGCGAGCATCTGCACGGCGGTGATGGAGTTGCCGCCCAGGGCGAAGAAGTTGTCCGCGGCGCCCGGCTCGATGCCCAGGCAGTCTGCCCACAACGGGGCAATCAGTTGCTCGCTGGCGGTCAGCGGGGCGCGGGCCTGGGCCTGCACCTGGCCTTGTTCGCCCAGGCGGTCGATGGCGTAGCTGTCGAGGCTGCCGTCCTGCAGCATGGCGCGGCAGGCCGAGCGTTGCAGCTTGCCGCTGGAAGTCTTGGGCAGCGCGCCGGGGTTGAGCAGCGCGACCACCGCCGGGGCTTCCTGGCAGACCTGGGCCACGGCCAGGCGGATGGCCTCGGCCAGGGCCTGGGCGCTGATCTTGTTCTGGGTGCCGCGGCCGATCTCGGCGGCCACGCCGATGGCCTCGCGGCCCTGGTGCTCGATGGCGAACACCCCTACCCGGCCCTGGCGCACGGCCGCCACGTGGGTTTCCACGGCGCGTTCGAGGTCCTGGGGGTAAAGGTTCTGGCCACGCACGATGAGCATGTCTTTCAGCCGCCCGGTCACCCGCAGCTGGCCCTGGACCAGGCTGCCCAAGTCACCGGTGCGCAGCCAGGCCTGGCCGTCAGCCTGCACGAAGGCCTGGGCGCTGGCCTCGGGGTTGCGCCAGTAGCCCTTGGCGATGCTCGGCCCGCTGGCCCAGATCTCGCCCACCTGGCCGTCGGCCAACGGCTGGCCCTGCTGCGGGTCGCAGATGCGCACGGCGTGCCCGGGCTGGGCGCTGCCGCAGTCCACCAGCGGCGAGCCCAGGCCCGCTTGCAGGCGGTTGTCGGCCAGCGCCTGGCTGTCGAACTCGTCCACGGCAATGCCCTGGCCACGCTGGCTGCCGGTGACGAACAGGGTCGCCTCGGCCAGGCCGTAGCAGGCGAAGTAGGCGCGTTCCTGGAAGCCGCAGGCGGCGAAGCGCTGGGCGAAGCCTTGCAGGGTCTCGCGGCGGATGGGCTCGGAGCCCGAGTACGCCAACTGCCAGTGGCGCAGGTCGAGCTGCGCCAGCGCCGCGTCGCCGACGCGCTCGGTGCACAGGCGGTAAGCGAAGTCCGGGCCGCCGCTGAGGGTGCCCTGGTAGCGGGTCATGGCCTGCAGCCAGCGCACCGGGCGCTCGAGGAAGTGCCGTGGCGACATCAGCACGCAGGGCACGCCGCTGTAGATGGGCTGCAGCAGGCCGCCGATCAGGCCCATGTCGTGGTACAGCGGCAGCCAACTGACCAGGGTGTCCTGGGCGTTGATGCCGAAGCCGTGGGCGATCAGGCGCTCGTTGGCCACCAGGTTGCCGTGGCTGACCTGCACGCCCTTGGGCCGCGAGGTGGAGCCGGAGGTGTATTGCAGGAAGGCGATGTCATCGGCAGCCAGCAGCGGCATCTGCCAGTCGGCGGCCATGCTCGCTTCCACCTGGTCCACGGCGAGCACCTGGACCTTGCCGGCGAAACTGTCGCCCAGCAGGCCGGCCACCGTGGAGTCGGTGAGGATGACTTTGGGCTGGGCGTCTTCGATGATCGATTGCAGGCGCTGCAAGTGCTGCGAGCGGGTGGATTCCGGCGGGTAGGCCGGCACCGCGATAACCCCGGCGTGCAGGCAGCCGTAAAAGCTGGCCACGTAGTCCAGGCCACTGGGGAACAGCAGCACCGCGCGCTCGCCGGCCCCCGCCTGCTGGCGCAGCCACACGGCGATGGCCTGGGCCCGCTGTGCCAGCTGCCGGTAACTGAGCGCCTCGAAGGCCTCTTCACCGTCCACCAGGAAGCGCAGCGCTTCGCGGTCCGGCGTTTCGGCCGCGCGTTGCTGCAAGGATTCCACCAACGAGCTTGCGAAGCGCTCGGTCATTTCGATCACCTTTGGTTCAAATGGCTGTTGCGTGACGGTGCAGCAGGGGTTGCAGCCGGGCCTGGAGCAGCGCGAGGACGTCGCTGGCCTGGTCGTGGATGAAGAAGTGGCCGCTGTCGAACAGGCTCAGGTCGAAACCGCCCGTGGTCTCCTGGCGCCAGGCCTGCAACTGCGCAGGCGTGGTCGAGTCCTGGCGCCCGGCCAGCACCTGGATGGGGCAGCCCAGCGGTGCCCGCGGGCGGTACTGGTAGCCACCACACAGGGCGAAGTCGGCGCGCAGCACCGGCAGCGTCAGGCGCATCAGCTCTTCATTGGCGAGGATGTCCTCGGGGGTGCCGTTGAGCTCGCGCAGGTCGGCGATCAGCTGGGCGTCGGTCTTGTCCGCGGCAAAGCGCTCGGTGTCACGCAGCGACGGCGCGGCGGTGCCCGAGGCGAACAGCAGGCGCGGCGGCGGGCAGCCACGCTCGCGCAGGGCGTGGGCCAGCTCGTGCACCAGCAGGCCGCCCAGGCTGTGGCCGAACAGGGCGTAGGGGCGGTCCAGCTCGGGGCTGATCTCGGCGGCCAGCTGGCGCGCCAGCGCGACCATGTCGGTGGCCAGCGGCTCGCTGAACCGCCGGCCGCGGCCGGGCAGCTCCAGCGGGCGCACCTCGATGTCGGCCGGCAGGCTGCGGCGCCAGCGGCCGTAGACCATGGCGCTGGCGCCCGAGTACGGCAGGCAGTACAGGCGCATCAGCGGGCCGCCTGCTGTTCCATGTGCTGGCGCAGGCTGAGCGGGCGCATGTCGGTCCAGACTTCCTCGATGAACGCCAGGCATTCGGCCTTCAGGCCGCTCTTGCCGGCTTCGCGCCAGCCCTGGGGAATGGCCTTGTATTCGGGCCAGATGGAGTACTGCTCTTCGTGGTTCACCACCACGGTGAACACGGTGTCTTCGCGATCAAAAGCCATTGCCGACCTCGTCAGTATTGCGTTGCAGGGGGATTGCCGCTTGCACGGCTTTGGAACCACAACGAAGTGACGAGTCAGCCAGAGGGAAAATTAATGAGAGGCGTTTCTGATAATGGCGTAGGACGTTTCGCTAACGCGCTCCATGCCACAAACGGTTACACATCCGTGCTGAACCGCTTAGGTGGAACTACAGTCTCATCGGTTTGCCCACAAGGAGTCCCCCCATGCACACCCTCAGTCGCAGCGCCGCCTTCCTCCTCGGCGCCGGCCTGCTGGCCAGCCTTCCCGCGTTGGCCGACGAACCCCGCTACAACCAGGTTTCCCTGCGCGCCGAGGTCAGCCAGGAGGTGCCCCGCGACCTGATGCTGGTGACCCTGTACAGCGAGGAACAGAACGCCGACCCGGCCAAGCTCGCCGCCCAGGTCACCGAAGCCATGAACAAGGCGCTGGGCAAGGCCCGCGCGGTGAAGGAAGTGAAGATCAGCCAGGGCAGCCGCAACAGCTACCCCATCTACGACGACAAGGGCCAGAAGATCACCGGCTGGCGCGAGCGTGCCGAGCTGCGCCTGGAAAGCGCCGACTTCCCTGCCCTGTCCACCCTCACCGGACAGTTGCTGCAAGACCTGAAGATGGGCGGCATGAGCTTCACCATTTCGCCCAAGGCCCGCACCCAGAGCGAAGACGCCCTGCTGAAGGACGCCGTGGCGGCGTTCAAGGCGCGTGCCCAGTTGGCCACCGAGGCGCTGGGTGGCAAGGGTTACAAGGTGGTGAGCATGAACCTCAACAGCAGCGGCTATCAGCAGCCGTTCCCGCGCGCGGCGATGATGATGAAATCGGCGATGGCCGACTCGGCGCCCGCGCCTGAAGTGGAAGCCGGCACCAGCCAGGTGACCATGAGCGCCGATGGCGCCATTGAAGTGCAGATGCCATAAGCAATGGCCGCGTCGGGGCACCGCGCACTGCCCTGACGCGGCCTGCGGCCGCTGCTACAGGTGTTTCGGGGGGCAGATGGAGTATTCTGCGTGCGATCACCGCACCCTAGAGGCTTTCATGGACAAATCCGCCTTCACCCCGCTGCTGCTTGCCGCCGCGCTGCTTGGCGCAGCGCCCCTGGCCCAGGCGGCCAGCACCCTGGTCTATTGCTCGGAAGCCAGCCCCGCCGGCTTCGACCCCAGCCAGTACACCAGCGGCACCGACTTCGATGCCTCGGCCGAAACCGTGTTCAACCGCCTGACCCAGTTCAAGCGCGGCGGCACCGAGGTGGAACCGGGGCTGGCGACCTCCTGGGACGTGTCCAAGGACGGCCTGGTGTACACCTTCCACCTGCGCGACGGGGTGAAGTTCCACACCACCGACTACTTCACGCCCACCCGCACCTTCGACGCCGATGACGTGCTGTTCACCTTCGAACGCCTGCTCAACCCCGAGCAGCCGTTCCGCAAGGCGTACCCGTCGGAGTCGCCGTACTTCAACGATATGGACCTGAACACCACCATCAAGTCCGTGACCAAGACCGACGACCACACCGTGGTGTTCACCCTCAACCACATCGACGCCGCGTTCGTGCAGAACCTGGCCATGAGCTTCGCCTCGATCCAGTCGGCCGAGTACGCCAACCAGTTGCTCAAGGAAGGCCGGCCCGCCGACATCAACCAGAAGCCCATCGGCACCGGCCCGTTCGTGTTCAAGCGTTACCAGAAGGACGCGCAGATCCGCTACGTGGGCAACAAGGACTACTGGAAGCCCGAGGATGTGAAGCTCGATAACCTGATCTTCTCCATCACCCCGGACGCCGCCGTGCGCCTGCAGAAGCTCAAGCGCAACGAGTGCCAGGTCAGCGGCTACCCGCGCCCCGAAGACATCGAAGTGGCCAAGCAGGACCCCGACCTGAAGGTGCAGAGCCAGCCCGGTTTCAACCTCGGTTTCCTCGCCTACAACGTCACCCACGCGCCGCTGGACCAGCTGAAAGTGCGCCAGGCGCTGGACATGGCCATCGACAAGCCGGCCATCATCAAGGCCGTGTACCAGAGCGCCGGCCAACTGGCGCAGAACGCCCTGCCACCGGCGCAATGGTCCTATGACCCGACCATCAAGGACGCCCCCTATGACCCGGCCAAGGCCCGCCAACTGCTGAAGGAAGCCGGGGTCAAGGAAGGCACCACCATCAACCTGTGGGCCATGACCGTGCAGCGCGCGTCCAACCCCAACGCGCGCATGTCGGCGCAGATGATCCAGAACGACTGGGCCAAGGTGGGCATCAAGGCCAACATCGTCAGCTATGAATGGGGCGAGTACATCAAGCGCGCCAAGGCCGGCGAGCATGACGTGATGATCTACGGCTGGACCGGCGACAACGGCGACCCCGACAACTGGCTGGGCGTGCTGTACAGCTGCGCGGCGGTGAAGGGCAGCAACTACGCCAAGTGGTGCGACCCGGCCTACGACAAGCTGATCCAGCAGGCCAAGCTGAGCAGCAACCGCGACAAGCGCATCAAGCTCTACCAGCAGGCCCAGCACATTCTCAAGGCCCAGGTGCCGATCACCCCGATCGCCAACTCCACGGTGTTCCAACCCATGCGCAAGGAAGTGCAGGACTTCCGCATCAGCCCGTTCGGCCTTACGCCCTTCTACGGCGTAAGCCTCAAAACCCCGTAGCAGCGGCCAAAGGCCGCGTCCCAGACGCTGCGTACGTTCAGGCCTGGCGCGGCGCGGTCTGACGCAGCCTGGCGGCAGCTGCTACGCGGCGTCATTGAATGCACCAATATGGCGCACAAAGCTGACCGAATGATCAGCTTTAGTGCGCCTCGTGCACCATTTAAAACGTACGCAAACGTTCAAATGGATGGTTTTTTATATCCATGCGACATTCTTGTACGCGTGTTCCACACTTTGCCCTTTCGCTGGCGTCAAAGTATTGCTTTGGGTATGCCGCCTGCATAAGTATCGGCGGGTAGACCCACAAGGTCCCCTCAATCAAAAAACACAACAACTGAGGCCACCATGCTCAAACACGCGGTCATTCCGTTCCTGATCGGCGCCGGCATGCTTGCCAGCGCTCCTTTTGCCCTGGCAGCACCCACCAGCCTGGTGTTCTGCTCAGAAGGCAGCCCGGCGGGCTTCGACCCGGGCCAGTACACGACCGGCACTGACTTCGATGCCTCGGCCGAGACCATGTTCAACCGCCTGAGCCAGTTCGAGCGCGGCGGCACCGCCGTGGTGCCAGGCCTGGCCACCAGCTGGGACATCAGCCCCGACGGCCTGACCTACACCTTCCACCTGCGTGAAGGCGTCAAGTTCCACACCACCGACTACTTCAAGCCGACCCGCGAATTCAACGCCGACGACGTGGTGTTCACCTTCACCCGCATGCTCGACAAGGACATGCCGTTCCGCAAGGCCTACCCCACCGAGTTCCCGTACTTCACCGACATGGGGATGAACGACAACATCACCAAGGTGGAGAAAGTCGACGACCACACCGTCAAGTTCAGCCTCAAGACCGTGGACGCCGCGTTCATCCAGGACATGGCCATGAGCTTCGCCTCCATCCAGTCCGCCGAGTACGCCGCGCAGCTGCTCAAGGAAGGCAAGCCGCAGGACCTCAACCAGAAGCCGATCGGCACTGGTCCGTTCGTGTTCAGCAAGTACCAGAAAGACGCGCAGATCCGCTTCAAGGGCAACAAGGACTACTGGAAGCCTGACGATGTGAAGGTCGACAACCTGATCTTCGCCATCACCACCGACGCCTCGGTGCGCATGCAGAAGCTGAAGAAGAACGAGTGCCAGATCACCGCCTACCCGCGCCCGGCCGACATCGAGCCGCTCAAGGCCGACCCGAACCTGAAGATGCCTGAGCAGGCCGGCTTCAACCTGGGCTACATCGCCTACAACGTGACCCACAAGCCGTTCGACAACCTCAAGTTCCGCCAAGCCCTGGACATGGCCGTGAACAAGCAGGAAATCATCAAGTCGGTGTACCTAGGTGCGGGCCAGCTGGCGGTCAACGCCATGCCGCCGACCCAGTGGTCCTATGACACCACCATCAAGGACCCAGCCTACGACCCGGCCAAGGCCAAGGCCCTGCTCAAGGAAGCCGGCATTCCCGAAGGCACCACCATCAACCTGTGGGCCATGCCCGTGCAGCGCCCCTACAACCCCAACGCCAAGCTGATGGCTGAGATGCTGCAATCGGACTGGGGCAAGATCGGCATCAAGGCCAACATCGTCAGCTACGAGTGGGGCGAGTACATCAAGCGCGCCCACAACGGCGAGATGGACGCCATGCTGATCGGCTGGAGCGGTGACAACGGTGACCCGGACAACTGGCTGGGCACCCTGTTGGGCTGCGACGCCATCAACGGCAACAACTTCGGCAAATGGTGTGACGCCGACTTCGACAAGCTGGTCAAGGCCGCCAAGGCCACCTCTGACCAGGCCAAGCGCACCGAGCTGTACAAGCAGGCCCAGCATCGCGTGAAAGACCAGGTGCCGATCACCCCGATCGCCCACTCCACGGTCTACCAGCCGATGCGCAACAGCGTAGTGGATTTCAAGATCAGCCCGTTCGGCCTGAACTCGTTCTACGGCGTGGGCATCGACGAAAGCAAGAAGTAACCCTGTAGCCGCTGCCGACGGCTGCGCTGGCTGCCTGCCTCACTGGAAATCTTCGGTGAAACGCAGGGCCAGCGCAGCCTGGCGGCAGCGGCTACATGGCTTTTTCGTGGGAAATCCCTGAAGACAACGATGACTGCATTTTCACGCAGGGCCTTCGTGCATTTCAGATTTTTCCTACAGGTCGCAGCGATTTCGCGCATTTACGGTCACGGCTCGCGCCCCTAGTTTCGAACCTCGGCCCGACTACCCCTCAGGTCGCCTCGATCCAGACAACAAGGAATAGACCGTCATGCGTCAACACCATCTGGTTGCATCCCTGCTGAGCCTGGGCCTTTTGGCCGAGGTGCCGCTCAGCCATGCCAACAGCAAGAGCCTGGTGTTCTGCTCCGAAGGCAGCCCTGCTGGCTTCGACATCGCCCAGTTCACCGGTGGCACCGACAACGATGCCGCGGAACCGCTGTACAACCGCCTGACCGAATTCGAACGCGGCGGCACCGCCGTGATCCCCAGCCTGGCCACGCGCTGGGACGTGGCCGAGGATGGCCTGACCTACACCTTCCACCTGCGCGAAGGCGTGCGTTTCCACAGCAACAAGGCGTTCACCCCCAGCCGCGATTTCAACGCCGACGACGTGCTGTTCACCTTCCAGCGCATGCTCGACCGCGACCACCCGTTCACCCGCGCCTACCCCACCGAGTTCCTGTACTTCGTGTCCATGGGCCTGGACAAGAACCTGGTCAGTGTCACCAAGGCCGACCCCATGACCGTGGTGTTCAAGCTGCGCACGGTGGACGCAGCCTTCGTGCAGAACATCGCCATGAGCTTCGCCGCCATCCAGTCGGCCGAGTACGCCGAGCAGCTGCTCAAAGCCGGCAAGCCCAGCGACCTCAACCACAAGCCCATCGGCACCGGGCCCTTCGCCCTGCAGCGCTACCAGAAGGACTCGCAGATCCGCTACAAGGCCCACGAGCAGTACTGGGAGCCGAGCCAGGTGAAGGTGGACCAACTGATCTACGCCATCAACGTCGACTCCTCGGTGCGCGTGCAGAAGCTGCGCAAGAACGAGTGCCAGGTCACACTCAACCCGCGCCCCGCCGACCTGGCCGCGCTGCGTGCCGACCCCAAGCTGAAAGTCATCGAGACCCCGGGCTACAACCTCGGCTACATCGGCTACAACGTGCAGCACCCGCCGTTCGACCAGCTCAAGGTGCGCCAGGCCATGGACATGGCGGTGAACAAGCAGGCGATCCTGCACGCGGTGTACCAGGAGGCCGGCCAGCTGGCGATGAACGCCATGCCACCGACCCAGTGGTCCTACGACACCAGCATCAAGGACGCGCCGTACAACCCGGAAATGGCCCGCCAGTTGCTCAAGGAAGCCGGGGTCAAGGACGGCCACGAGATCACCCTGTGGGCCATGCCCGTGCAGCGCCCCTACAACCCCAATGCCAAGCTGATGGCCGAGATGCTGCAGTCCGACTGGGCCAAGGTGGGCATCAAGGCGCGCATCGTCAGCTACGAGTGGGGCGAGTACCTCAAGCGCACCAAGAACGGCGAGCACGACGTGGCCCTGATGGGCTGGACCGGCGACAACGGTGACCCCGACAACTGGCTGGGCACCCTGTACAGCTGCGGCGCCATCGGCAGCAACAACATCGCCATGTGGTGCGACCCGACCTTCGACGCCCTGGTGACCCAGGCCAAGACCCTCAACGACCGCGAGGCCCGCAGCGAGCTGTACCGCCAGGCCCAGCAGCGCCTCAAGCAGGAGGTGCCGATCACCCCGATCGCCCACTCCACGGTCAACCAGCCCATCAGCGCCAAGGTGCAGGACTTCAAGGTCAGCCCCTTCGGCCGCAATACCTTCAGCGGAGTGTCACTGGCCGACTGAGCCCCAGTGCAGGCAAACCATGGCCAGTTGAACGAGGCCAAACGTTTGCAAACACAGTTGTACCCAAAGTTGACCGAGCACCCGAATGTGCCCGGCATAAAAAAAAGAAAAAACCAAGGAGCTTCACCCATGAACATTACAAGAAAAACACTGCTAGCCCTGTCCATCGGCGGCCTGTCCGCCCTGGCCAATGCCGATGACGCCAGCCAGGCGTTCACCCCCACCACGCTCAAGGACAGCAGCGCCCAGGCCGACGCCAAGGGCTTTGTCGAGGACCAGAGCCTGTCGGGCTGGACGCGCAACTGGTACGCCCGCGAACAGTCCAAGCGCGGGCCGCTGTTCAGCCACGCCAAGAACGGCACCCGGGAGCCCATGAACAACCGTACCAACTGGCTGCAGAGCACCACGGTCGACTACACCTCGGGCTTCACCCAGGGCACCGTCGGCTTCGGCGTGGAAGCGGCGCTGTACAACGTGGTGGCGCTGGAGCGCGGCAGCGCGCGCAACGGCGGCTCGAACAACCGCACCCTGGCCGACAGCGACGGCGACACCATCGGCCAGTGGAGCAAGCTGGGCCTGGGCAACGTCAAGGCGCGGGTGTCCAACACCACCCTGACCCTTGGCCGCCAGGCCATGGACACGCCCATGGTCGCCACCATCGGCAACCGCGCCCTGCCCTCCAGCTTCGAAGGCGTGAGCATCGACAGCAAGGAGTTCAACAACCTGTCGTTCCAGGCCGGCACCTTCGACCGCGTGTCGCCACGTACCGAGCAGAGCCTGAGCAAGTTCCGCAGCGAATACAGCGCCACCGGCGTGGAAACCGACCGGGTGACCACCGCCGGCGTCAACTACCAGCCGTTCGAAAGCGTCACCACCACGCTGTTCGCCACCCAGGTCGAAGACTTCTGGAACCAGTACTACTTCGGCGGCACCCACGTGCTGGGTGACAGCGCCGTGGTCAGCCTGACCACCGGCTTGAACTACTACAAGACCCGCGACACCGGCGCCCGCAAGATGGGCGAGATCGACAACCAGGCCGGCAGCCTGTCGCTGACCGCCACCCACCAGGCCCACAGCCTGACCTTCGCCTACCAGCAGATCAACGGCAACGAGTACTTCGACTACCTGCACGAAACCAACGGCATCTTCCTGGCCAACTCCCTGCTGTCGGACTTCAACGGCCCGAACGAGAAATCCTTCCAGGTGGCCTACGGCCTGAACATGGCCCAGTACGGCGCGCCGGGGCTCAAGTTCAACGTCTACAGCGCCCGCGGCTGGGGCATCGACGGCACCCACTACACCGGCACCGCCTATGACGTGAAGAAAATGGACGGCGAACACCACTATGAATACGGCGTGGGCACCTCCTACGTGATTCAGAGCGGCGCCCTGAAAGACACCAGCGTGCGGGCGACCTACACCGCCCACCGCGCCAGTGCCAACCAGGCTGATGGCAGCCTGGACGAACTGCGGATCGTTACCACGATTCCGTTCAACATCCTGTAACCGACCTGGCCTGCGCGCGGTGCGATCCACCGCCGCAGGCTAATCTGGCTATTGATCACAGAGGGACTACATGAAAGCGCTACCCCTTCGAGCCGCAATCGCGGCAGCACTGTTCAGCGTTGCCGTCGGCATTTCCGCCAAGCCCCTGGTGGTCTGTACCGAGGCCAGCCCGGAAGGGTTCGACATCGTCCAGTACACGGCGGCCACCACGGCCGACGCGTCAGCGGAAACCCTCTTCAACCGCCTGGCCAGCTTCAAGCCCGGCACCACCGACGTCGAGCCCGACCTGGCGCAGAGCTGGGACATCAGCGCCGACGGTAAGACCTACACCTTTCACCTGCGCCACGGCGTGAAGTTCCAGACCACCGACTACTTCAAGCCCAGCCGCGAATTCAACGCCGATGACGTGCTATGGAGCTTCGAGCGCCAGCTCGACCCCAAGCATCCCTGGCACGACAAGGCCCCCATGGGCTTCCCCTACTTCGAAGCCATGGGCATGAAAGACCTGATCGACAGCATCGACAAGGTTGACGACTACACTGTTCGTTTCAACCTCAAGCGTCCCGAGTCACCTTTCCTGCGGGACATGGCCATGGGCTTCGCGTCGATCTACTCCGCCGAATACGGCGACCAACTGCTGAAGGCCGGCAAGACCGGCGACATCAATAGCAAGCCCATCGGCACCGGGCCGTTCATCCTCACGCGCTACAACAAGGATGCGATGATCCGCTACAAGGCCAACCCCGACTACTACAAGGGCGTGGCCCCCAGCGAAGCGCTGGTGTTCGCCATTACCACCGACAGCAACGTGCGCCTGCAGAAACTGCGCGCCAACGAATGCCAGATCGCGGTGTACCCCAAGCCTGACGACATCCCCGGCATGAAGGCCGACCCCAACCTGCGGGTGGACGAGATGGAGGCGCTGATGACCAGCTACGTGGCCATCAACACCTCGCACAAATACCTGGGCGACCTTCGCGTGCGCCAGGCCATCGCCATGGCCCTGGACAAGCCCACCCTGGTCAAGACCCTGTTCGGCGAGGGCAACGCCACCCCCGGCACCGGCCCCTACCCGCCGACCCTGCTGGGCTTCGACAAGAGCATCAGCGACCTGCCCCACGACCTGGACAAGGCCCGCGCCCTGCTCAAGGAAGCCGGTGTGCCGCCAGGCACCCGTTTCACCGTGTTCGCCCGCAACGGCGGCGGCCCCACCAACCCCAACCCGACCCTGGCGGCCCAGTTATTGCAGGCAGACCTTGCCAAGATCGGCCTCAACCTCGATATTCGTGTGTTCGAATGGGGGGAAATGGTCAAGCGTATCAAACAGGGCGAACATGACCTGGCGTTCTACGGCTGGGCCGGCGACAACGGCGACCCGGACAATTTCCTCAGCCCCAACCTGAGCTGCGACGCAGCCACAAGCGGCGAGAACGCCGCGCGCTGGTGCAACAAGGAGTTCGACGGGTTCCTCGCCAAGGCACGTGCCAGCAGCGACCCGGCCGAGCGCGAGCAGGCCTACAAGCAGGCCCAGGCTCTTTTTGCCAAGGACATTCCCTGGCTGAGCCTGGCCTACCCACGCTTGTTTACCGCCGTGCGCAAGAACGTCGAGGGTTATCACATTAGCCCCCTGACCAATAACAACTTCGCTACCACCCTGGTGAAGTAACAAGAAGAACGCCCGCCCGCACCCCAACCGGGTAGTGGGCGGGAACTGCCTAACCGGCTGACGAGGTACCACTCAAGATGTTTAGTTTTATAGCCCGCCGCGTGGGGTTGTTGATCCCCACCTTCTTCGGCATCACGTTGCTGACATTCGCACTGATACGCCTGATACCGGGCGACCCCGTGGAAGTGATGATGGGCGAACGGCGCGTCGACCCTGAAATGCATGCCCAGGCGATGGAGCGCCTGGGCCTGAACAAACCCCTCTATGCCCAGTACCTGGACTACATCGGCAACCTGGCGCATGGCAACCTGGGCGAATCGCTGCGTACCCGCGAAAGCGTCTGGCACGAATTCCTGCAACTGTTCCCTGCCACCCTGGAGCTGTCGATCGCCGCGCTGATCTTCGCCGGCATCCTCGGGCTGCTGGCGGGGGTGATCGCCGCGCTCAAGCGCGGGTCACTGTTCGACCATGGGGTGATGGGCATCTCCCTGGCCGGCTACTCCATGCCCATCTTCTGGTGGGGCCTGATCCTCATCATGTTCTTCTCGGTGAGCCTGGGCTGGACGCCGGTGTCCGGGCGCATCGACCTGCTGTATGACATCGAGCCCAAGACCGGCTTCATGCTCATCGACACCCTGCTCAGCGACGAGCCGGGCTCGTTCGTCGACGCCCTGCGCCACCTGATCCTGCCGGCCATCGTGCTGGGCACCATCCCGCTGGCGGTGATCGCGCGCATGACCCGCTCGTCCATGCTTGAAGTGCTGCGCGAGGACTACGTGCGCACCGCCCGCGCCAAGGGCCTGTCGCCCGCCCGCGTGGTGTTCGTGCACGGCCTGCGCAACGCGCTGATCCCGGTGCTGACCGTGTTCGGCCTGCAAGTGGGCACCCTGCTGGCAGGCGCCGTACTGACCGAGACCATCTTCTCGTGGCCGGGCATCGGCAAGTGGCTGATCGAAGCCATTGGCGCCCGCGACTACCCGGTGGTGCAGAACGGCATCCTGTTGATCGCCTGCCTGGTGATCCTGGTCAACTTCGTCGTGGATATCCTCTACGGCCTGGCCAACCCACGCATCCGTCACCAGCGCTGAGGCCCGGACAATGACTACTGAAAACACCGCGGTCACCGTTGACCAAAGCCTGCTGTACCCCTCGCCCTACAAAGAGTTCTGGCAAGCGTTCGCCAAGAACAAGGGCGCCGTCGCCGGCCTGGCGTTCATGCTGCTGATCATCTTCTGCGCGATCTTCGCGCCGTGGGTGGCGCCCCATGACCCCAGCGAGCAGTTCCGCGACGCGCTGCTGACCCCGCCCGTGTGGCTGGCCGGCGGCCAATGGCAATACCTGCTGGGCACCGACGAGCTGGGCCGTGACCTGCTGTCGCGGCTGATCCACGGCTCGCGCCTGTCGCTGCTGATCGGCCTGTCGTCGGTGGTGATGTCGCTGATCCCGGGCATCATCATGGGCCTGCTGGCCGGCTTCTTCCCGCGCATCATGGGCCCCACCATCATGCGCCTGATGGACGTGATGCTGGCCCTGCCCTCGCTGCTGCTGGCCGTAGCCATCGTCGCCATCCTCGGCCCAGGCCTGATCAACACCGTGATCGCCATTGCCGTGGTCTCGCTGCCTTCCTACGTGCGCCTGACCCGCGCCGCAGTGATGGGCGAGCTGAACCGCGACTACGTCACCGCCGCGCGCCTGGCCGGTGCCGGCCTGCTGCGCCTGATGTTCGTCACCGTGCTGCCCAACTGCATGGCGCCGCTGATCGTGCAGGCCACCCTGAGCTTCAGCTCGGCCATCCTCGACGCCGCGGCGCTGGGTTTCCTGGGCCTGGGCGTACAGCCGCCGACCCCCGAGTGGGGCACCATGCTGGCCTCGGCCCGCGACTACATCGAACGTGCCTGGTGGGTGGTGAGCCTGCCTGGCCTGACCATTTTGCTCAGCGTGCTGGCAATCAACCTGATGGGCGACGGGCTGCGCGATGCGCTTGACCCCAAACTCAAGAATGCCGCCTGAGGAAACGACCATGTCACTGTTGCATATCAAGAATCTGAACGTGCGCTTTGGCGATGCCAAGGCCGTGCCGGTGGTCGATGGCCTCGACCTGTCGGTGGACAAGGGTGAAGTGCTGGCGATCGTCGGCGAATCGGGCTCGGGCAAATCCGTGACCATGATGGCGCTGATGGGCCTGATCGATCACCCTGGCATCATCACCGCCGACGCGCTGAATTTCGACGGCCGCGACATGCTCAAGCTCAGCGCGCGCCAACGCCGGCAGGTGGTGGGCAAGGACCTGGCAATGATCTTCCAGGACCCCATGACCGCGCTGAACCCCAGCTACACCGTGGGCTTCCAGATCCAGGAAGTGCTGCGCCAGCACCTGGGCATGAACAATAAGCAGGCGCGCCAGCGTGCCCTTGAACTGCTGAAGAAGGTCGAGATCCCCGGCGCCGAAAGCCGCCTGGACGCCTACCCGCACCAGCTGTCGGGCGGCATGAGCCAGCGCGTGGCCATTGCCATGGCCATCGCCGGCGAGCCGAAACTGCTGATCGCCGACGAACCCACCACCGCCCTGGACGTGACCATCCAGGCGCAGATCATGGAGCTGCTGCTCAACCTGCAGAAAGAGCAGAACATGGCGCTGATCCTGATTACCCACGACCTCGCCGTGGTGGCCGAAACCGCCCAGCGCGTCTGCGTGATGTACGCAGGCCAGGCCGTGGAAGTGGGCCAGGTGCCGCAGCTGTTCGACATTCCCGCGCACCCTTACAGCGAAGCGCTGCTGGCGGCAATCCCCGAGCACAGCGAAGGCGCCGAGCGCCTGGCCACCCTGCCCGGCATCGTCCCCGGCCGCTATGACCGCCCGCAGGGCTGCCTGCTGTCGCCACGCTGCCCCTACGCCCAGGACAACTGCCGCAGCCAGCGCCCGGCGCTGGACCCCAAGGCCCATAGCCTGGCCCGTTGCTTCTACCCGCTGAACCAGGAGGTGGCTTGATGGCCGTCGTACTTACTGCCCGCGACCTCACCCGTCACTACGAAGTCTCCCGCGGCCTGTTCAAGGGCCATGCCCTGGTGCGCGCCCTCAACGGCGTGTCGTTCGAGCTTGAAGCCGGCAAGACCCTGGCCGTGGTCGGCGAGTCGGGCTGTGGCAAGTCCACCCTGGCCCGCGCGCTGACGCTGATCGAGGAACCGTCCTCGGGCTCGCTGAAAATCGCCGGCCAGGAGGTGCATGGCGCCAGCAAGGCCGAGCGCAAGCAACTGCGCAAGGACGTGCAGATGGTGTTCCAGAGCCCGTATGCCTCGCTGAACCCGCGGCAGAAAATCGGCGACCAGCTGGGCGAACCGCTGCTGATCAACACCAGCCTGAGCAAGGCCGAGCGCCGCGAGAAAGTGCAGGCGATGATGCAGCAGGTGGGCCTGCGCCCCGAGCATTACCAGCGCTACCCGCACATGTTCTCTGGTGGCCAGCGCCAGCGTATCGCCCTGGCCCGCGCCATGATGCTGCAACCCAAGGTGCTGGTGGCGGACGAGCCGACCTCGGCGCTGGACGTGTCGATCCAGGCGCAGGTGCTGAACCTGTTCATGGACCTGCAGCAGCAGTTCAACACCGCCTACGTGTTTATCTCGCACAACCTGGCGGTGGTGCGCCACGTGGCCGATGACGTGCTGGTGATGTACCTGGGCCGGCCGGCGGAAATGGGCCCCAAGGAGGACATCTACAAGCGCCCGCTGCACCCCTACACCCAGGCGCTGCTGTCGGCCACGCCGACCATCAAGCCGGATCCGGCCAAGCCGAAGATCAAGATTGTCGGCGAGCTGCCCAACCCGCTGAACCCACCGTCGGGCTGCGCCTTCCACAAGCGCTGCCCGTACGCCACCGAGCGCTGCGCCATGGAAATACCGGAGCTGCGCCAGGTTGATACCCGCCAGGTGGCCTGCCACTATGCGGAGCAGTTCCTGAACTGATGCCATGACGCGGCCTGCGGCCGCTGCTACGGGTTCGTAGCAGTGGCCGCAGGCCGCGTCCGCATCCACCACCGGTGCCTGCATGCCAACCGACACCCTCACCACCGTCACCCGCTACCACCTGTGCTGGAAGCACCGCGACCTGGACGGCGTCATGGCGCTGTACCACCCGGCTATCCAGTACCACGATTTCTTCCAGAACCGCACCTTGGCCCTGGCCGAGCTGCGCGACTACGTGCAGGCGAACATGCCGCGCAACGCCGACGAGGCGCTGGAACACAGCGACCGCATCCGCGTGGACGGCGACACCGCCTTCATCCAGTACACCCTGACCCTGCGCGGCAGCGCCCAACTGGTGTCGTTCCATGCCAGCGAAGCCATCACCGTGCGCGACGGGCTGATCTGGCGCATCAACGAATACGCCGCCCTGGTGCGCGAACCCACGGCCGACGCGCCACGCCCGGCCACCTCGCGCCTGGGCCTTTCTCCCCGCCAGCTGGGCATCATGGCCGACGACCTGCAGCAGTACTTCGACCAGCGCCAGCCCTACCTGGACCCCGAACTGGACCTGCAGGCAGTGGCCCGCGTGTGCGGCTACAGCCGCAACCAGATGTCCTACCTGCTCAACCAGGTGCTGGGCCAGACCTTCTACGCCTACGTCAACCAGGCACGCCTCAAGCACCTGCTACAGGCCCTGGAAACCAACCCCGAGGCGCGCATCGACGCCCTGGCCTTCGCCGCCGGGTTCAACTCGCTGTCGGCGTTCTACAAGTGTTTCCGCCAGCACACCGGGCTGTCGCCCACCGCCTACATGAAACAACGCAACCCCGAAGCAGCGGCCGCCAGGCCGCGTCCAGCGCCAGCGCACTGCCCCTGACGCGGCCTGGCGGCCGCTGCGACAGTGCCATCTGCCGCAAGGTGGCTTATGCTGTACCCGCCCCCACCCGCAAGGCTTGCCCTGATGCTGCGTTCCCTGATTGCCACCTTGCTGCTCGCCACCGGCGCCACCCAGGCGGCCGAGACGGTCAAGATCTACAACTGGTCCGAATACATCGCCCCCGACACCCTCAAGCAATTCCAGGCCAAGACCGGCATCGTGCCCAGCTACACGGTGTATGACAGCAACGAGTTGCTGAACAGCAAACTGCTGGCGCGCAACTCCGGCTACGACGTGGTGTTCCCTTCCACCCACTTCATGGCCCGCCAGGTACAGGCCAACGCGCTGATGGAACTGGACCGCAGCAAGCTGCCCAACTGGGACAACCTCAACCCTGTGCTGCTCAAGGTGCTGGAGGTCAACGACCCCGGCAACCGCCACGGCTTCCCGTACCTGTGGGGCACCACCGGCATCGGCTACAACATCGACAAGGTCAAGGCCGCCCTGGGCGACAAAGCGCCCACCGACTCCTGGGACCTGATCTTCAAGCCGCAGAACCTCGACAAGCTCAAGGCCTGCGGCGTGGCCTTCGTCGACAGCGGCCCGGAACTGCTGCCCATCACCCTCAACTACCTGGGCCTGCCACCCCACAGCCGCAAGCCCGAGGACTACGCCAAGGCCGAGGCCGCGCTGCTGAAAATCCGCCCCGACGTGGCGTACTTCGACACCGCGAAATACATGGCGGACCTCGCCAGTGGCAAGGTCTGCGTGGTGGTGGGCTATTCCGGCGACGTGCTGCAGGCCGCCACCCAGGCCAAGGCGGCGAAAAACGGCGTGAACATCGGCTACTCGGTGCCCCGCGAAGGCGCGCCGCTGTGGTTCGACATGGTCGCCATGCCCGCCGACGCCCCCGACCCCAAGGCCGCCTACGCCTTCATGAACTACCTGCTGGAGCCCAAGGTGATCGCCGGCATCAGCAACTACGTACACTACGCCAACGGCAACGAAAAGGCCGATGCCCTGATCGACCCGGCGTTGCGGGGGGACAACAAGGTGTACCCGGACGAGGACATCATGAGCAAGTTGTTCCCGTTGGAGGCGATGCCGGCGGATATCGATGCGATTCGGACGAAAGTCATGACGAAGGTAATCGCGGGGGGCTAAAGCCCCCCACCACAAGCCGCGCCCGAGCCTGTGATCTGCTTGTGATCTGGCCCTTGATCTGGCTCTGGCTCTGGCTCTGGCTCTGGCTCTTGATCTGGCTTTTGACGTTGATCTGGCTTTTGATCTTGGCCCCGTTAAGCGCCCGGGCCGACTGGAGGTGTTGATCAAGCGGCCCTCGGCGGAGCCGAGGGAGACGGAACCGGAGGCGCTTCTATTCCGGGCCGTCGTCCGCTTGAGCGACGCCGGAGGGAGGGGACCCGTAGCGCAGCGAAGGGCCCAAGCAGGGGCAAGCCCTTTTTGCTTCCTTTTTGGGGCGACTGCCAAAAAGGGAGTCGCCGTAAGGGCGAAACGGTCGGTGGTATCCCCGCGAAAATGGATATGTTCGAAATCGCCGAAGCGGGATTCGAAAGCCGTATGAATATCCAGCATTCAGGGTGATGCAGAATCACCTTTCCGCCCTTACGGCGGGTCACTTTTTGACAAACGCCTCAAAAAGTAACCAAAAAAGGCTTGCCCCTGCTTGGGCCCTCCGCTGCGCTACGGGTCCCCTCCTTCCGGCGCCGCTCAACGGGCAGACGGCACCCGCTATAGAAGCCTGCGGGTTACCGTCTCTTCGGCCTGCGGCCTCGGCCCTTCGGGCAGCCCGTTGATCGACGCCTCCAGTCGGCCCGGGCGCTTTACGGGGCATACAATCAAGATCAAGAGCCAGATCACAAGCCAGATCAAAGGCGACCGCAACGGCGCCGGGTTCAACTTCGCAGCTGCGCGATCACCTCCAGGCAATACCCCACCGCCGGAGACACATCCCCCACCCTGCGGCTAAGAATAATCGGCGAGGTCGCATTGGCCTCCGCCAACGGGCTATAGCCAATATCATCCCGATGCAGAATCTGCACCGACTCCGGCACCAGGGTAATGCCTATACCCGCCCCCACCAGGCCGATGGCCGTCTGCAGTTCATTGGTCCACTGCGCCACCTTGATGCCCAAGCCGTGCGCCGCGAACAGCGCCAGCACGTGGTCGGCATAGCTGGGCCGCGGGTTGCCGGGGTACAGCACGAACGGCTCGCGGGCCAGCTGGGCCAGGGTGGCGCTGTGGCCCAGCAGCGGGTGGCCGGTGGGCAGCACGGCGATCAGGCGGTCTTCGCGCAGCACGGTCTGGGTAATGGCCGGGTCGTCGATATGAATGCGGCCGAAGCCGACGTCAATGCGCCCGGCCTTCAGGGCCTCCACCTGCTGCACCGTGGTCATCTCCGACAGGCCCAGCTCCAGTTCGATGGCAGCGTCTTCGCTGCGCAGGCGGCGGATCATCTCCGGCAGCACACCGTACAACGTCGACGGCGCGAAGCCGATGCCCATCCAGGTCTTCTGGCCCAGGCCGATGCGCCGGGTGTTTTCACACAGGGTATCGAGCTGGTGCAGCAGCGCGCTGCTGTGTTCGAAGAAGTACCGTCCCGCCTCGGTCAGCCGCAGCGGCCGGGCGCGCTCGATCAGGCTGACGCCCAACTCGTCCTCCAACTGCTGGATCTGCCGGCTCAACGGCGGCTGGGCGATGTGCAGGCGCTCGGCGGCGCGGGTGAAGTTCAGGGTCTGGGCCAGCACCTGAAAATAGCGGAGATGCCTGAGTTCCACGGCTTACCTCATCAGCGACAATACCTGGCAGGTATCAGACCAGACCAATTCTATATTGGATTGCAAGAAAACGCCGTATCACTATCGGGTCAGACAAGAACATAACCTGACGGGTATCGAAATGAGTCATCCCACGATCGAGTCGCTCGAAACGATCATTGTCGATCTGCCAACCATCCGCCCGCACAAGCTGGCCATGCACACTATGCAGCACCAGACCTTGGTGCTGTTGCGCCTGCGCTGCAGCGACGGCGTGGAAGGCATTGGCGAGGCCACCACCATCGGCGGCCTGAGCTATGGCAACGAAAGCCCCGACAGCATCAAGGTGAACATCGACAGCCACATCACCCCGCTGCTGGTTGGCCAGCCGGCCGACAACATCAACGCCGCCATGCAGCGCATCGAGCGCAGCGTGCGTGGCAACACCTTCGCCAAGTCCGGCATTGAAAGCGCGCTGCTCGACGCCCAGGGTAAGCGCCGTGGCCTGGCGGTGAGCGAGCTGCTGGGCGGGCGCCTGCGTGACAGCCTGCCGGTGGCCTGGACCCTGGCCAGCGGCGACACCGCCCGCGATATCGCCGAGGCGGAACAGATGCTCGACGTGCGCCGCCACCGCATCTTCAAGCTGAAGATCGGCGCCGGCGAGGTGAACAAGGACCTGGCCCACGTCATCGCCATCAAGAAGGCCGTGGGCGACCGCGCCAGCGTGCGCGTGGACGTCAACCAAGCCTGGGACGAGGCCGTGGCCCTGCGCGCCTGCCGGGTGCTGGGCGACAACAGCATCGACCTGGTGGAGCAGCCAATCTCGCGCTACAACCAGGTCGGCCTGGCCCGCCTGAGCGCCAGCAGCCCGATCCCGATCATGGCTGACGAAGCCATCGAATCGGTGGAAGATGCCTACAACCTGGCCCGCCTGGGCGCCGGCACCATCTTCGCGCTGAAAATCGCCAAGACCGGCGGCCCCCGCGCGGCCCTGCGCGCCGCCGCCATCGCCGACGCCGCAGGCATTGGCCTGTACGGCGGCACCATGCTCGAAGGCGGCATCGGCACCCTGGCCTCGGCGCACGCGTTCATTACCCTGCCGAAGATGGCCTGGGATACAGAACTGTTCGGCCCGCTGCTGCTGACCGAAGACATCCTCGCCACCCCACCGGTGTACAAGGACTTCCAGCTGCACGTGCCCAGCACCCCGGGCCTGGGCCTGGAACTCGACGAAGAGCGCGTGGCCTTCTTCCGCCGCGACAAAGCCACCAAGGCCCACAGCCACAGCTGAGAGAGAACTGCCATGCTGTTCCACGTAAAGATGACCGTGAACCTGCCCCTCGACATGGACCCGGCCAAGGCCACGCGCCTGAAGGCCGACGAGAAAGAGCTGGCCCAGCGCCTGCAACAGGAAGGCACATGGCGCCACCTGTGGCGCATCGCCGGGGCCTACGCCAATTACAGCGTGTTCGACGTGGCCAGCGTACAAGAGTTGCACGACACACTGATGCAGCTGCCGCTGTTCCCGTACATGACCATCGAGGTGGACGCCATGTGCCGCCACCCTTCCTCGATCCACGAAGACGACCGCTGATAGGCGCCTGACCCTGGCGCGCTGACTAATAAATATAAGATGAGGCCACACCCATGACTGTCAAAATCTCGCAGACCGAACCGGTACAGCAGTTCCTGAAAGAAGCCAGCGGCGTGTTCAACGACGCCGGCAACCCACGGGTGAAAACCCTGATCCACCGCATGCTCAAGGACTCGGTGAAAATCATCGAGGACCTGGAGGTCACCCCGGAAGAGTTCTGGGCCGCGGTGAACTACCTCAACGTGCTGGGCGCGCGCCAAGAGGCCGGGTTGGTGGTGGCCGGCCTGGGCCTGGAACACTACATGGACCTGCAGCTGGATGCCCAGGACGAGGCCGCCGGCCAGTTGGGCGGCACCCCGCGCACCATCGAAGGCCCGCTATACGTGGCCGGCGCGCCGCTGAGCCAGTACGAGGCGCGGCTGGACGACGGCAGCGACCCGGGCACCGTGCTGTTCATGCAGGGCCAGGTGAAAGACGTCGACGGCCAGCCGGTGCCCGGCGCCATCGTCGATGTATGGCAGGCCAACACCGGCGGCACCTATTCGTATTTCGACCCGTCGCAGAGCGAGTTCAACCTGCGCCGCCGCATCCAGGCCGACGGCCAGGGCCGCTATCGTTTCCGCAGCATCGTGCCCTCGGGCTACGGCTGCCCGCCCGACGGCCCCACCCAGCAGCTGCTCGACCAGCTGGGCCGCCACGGCCAGCGCCCGGCGCACATCCACTTCTTCATCTCGGCGCCGGGCCATCGCCACCTGACCACGCAGATCAACCTGGCCGGCGACAAATACCTGTACGACGATTTCGCCTACGCCACCCGCGATGAACTGGTGGCGGAGATCCGCTTCAGTGAAGATCAGGTGCAGGCGCAGAAACATGGGGTGAGCGGCCGGTTCGCCGAAATCGACTTCGACTTCACCTTGCAGGCCAGCGAAGTGCCGAAGGCGCAGCAGCGCGGCGAACGCGTGCGCGCGTTGGAGGATTGACGCACACACCGTAGGAGCCGACCTTGGTCGCGATGCAGGCACTGCGGTGTGTCAGGCGGGGCCTCATCGCGCGCAAGCGCGGCTCCTACCGGGATCATTGCGGGGTGTAAAAAAAGGGCAGCCCGTGGGCTGCCCTTTTTCGCTTAGTGGTGCTCGCGCGTCGCGCGGAATTTCACGTCAGGCCAGCGCTCTTCCATCAGCGCCAGGTTCACCCGGGTAGGCGCCAGGTAGGTCATGTGACCACCGCCGTCCACCGCCAGGTTTTCCACGGCCTTGTTCTTGAATTCCTCGAATTTCTTCTTGTCGGCGCAATCAACCCAGCGGGCCGACCACACGGTGATCGGCTCGTAGGAGCACTCCACCTTGTATTCTTCCTTCAGGCGGCTGGCCACCACGTCGAACTGCAGCACGCCCACGGCGCCGAGGATGATGTCGTTGCTGCGCTCGGGGAAGAACACCTGGGTGGCGCCCTCTTCGGCCAGCTGCTGCAGGCCCTGGCGCAGTTGCTTGGATTTCAGCGGGTCACGCAGGCGTACCCGGCGGAACAGCTCCGGGGCGAAGTGCGGGATACCGGTGAAGCCCAGCGCTTCGCCTTCGCTGAAGGTGTCGCCGATCTGGATGGTGCCGTGGTTGTGCAGGCCGATGATGTCGCCAGCGAACGCTTCTTCCAGCTGCTCACGCTCGGAGGAGAAGAACGTCAGGGCATCGCCGATGCGCAGGTCCTTGCCGGTGCGCACGTGGCGCATCTTCATGCCCTTCTCGTACTTGCCCGAGCAGATGCGCATGAACGCGATGCGGTCGCGGTGCTTGGGGTCCATGTTCGCCTGGATCTTGAACACGAAGCCGGTGAACTTCTCTTCCACCGGTTCCACGGTGCGCTCGTGGGCCACGCGGGCCAGCGGGCGCGGCGCCCAGTCCACCACGGCGTCGAGCACGTGGTCGACACCGAAGTTGCCCAGCGCGGTGCCGAAGAACACCGGGGTCATCTGGCCGTTCATGAACTCTTCCTGGTTGAAGGTGTGGCATGCGCCCTGCACCAGCTCCAGTTGGTCGACAAAACGGTCGTACTCGTCACCCAGGTGCGCGCGCGCTTCATCGGAGTCCAGCTTCTCGATGATCTTGGTCTCGGTGCGCTCGTGGCCGTGGCCCGGGGTGTAGACGATGATGTAGTCGCCGGCCAGGTGGTACACACCCTTGAAGTCGCGGTAGCAACCGATCGGCCAGGTGATGGGCGCCGCCTTGATCTTCAGCACCGCCTCGATTTCGTCGAGCAGCTCGATCGGGTCGCGAATGTCACGGTCCAGCTTGTTGATGAAGCTGACTATAGGCGTGTCGCGCAGGCGGCACACGTCCATCAGGGCGATGGTCCGCGGCTCTACGCCCTTACCGCCGTCGAGCACCATCAGCGCCGAGTCCACCGCGGTCAGGGTGCGGTAGGTGTCTTCGGAGAAGTCTTCGTGACCGGGGGTGTCGAGCAGGTTGACCATGTGGTCGCGATACGGGAACTGCATCACCGAGGTGGTGATGGAGATGCCGCGCTGCTTCTCCATCTCCATCCAGTCGGACGTGGCGTGACGGTCGGACTTGCGCGACTTCACGGTACCGGCCACGGCAATGGCCTTGCCCATCAGCAAGAGTTTCTCGGTGATGGTGGTTTTACCGGCGTCCGGGTGGGAAATGATGGCGAAAGTGCGGCGTTTCGCGACTTCGGCGGCCTGTTGGGTCATGGGAAATCGCCTGCGAGGTGATTCAAAAAAGGGCGCCGATTATAGCTGAACCCGGGCCGAGCTGGAACCATGCGTCCAACTCGCCCGTCGCCAGGGGCTCAGGCCGTGGCGGGTGCGGCCTGGGGCAGCGTGTCGGTGGCGGCCTGCGGGCGGTACAGCATCACGTAGTAGGTGCCCAGGCAGATCAGCCAGCAGAAGATCGCCGCCCAAATGTTGTGCGACAGGAAGTGCGCGCCCTGGATCATGCGACCGATGGAGAACACCGTGCCCAGGCCAAAGGCGAACACCAGGCCGGCGCGGGCCATGCGCGGGCGGCGGTCACGCAGCACGAAGAACAGCGAGAACAGGGTGAAACCGGTGGCCGCGTGGCCACCCGGCCAGCAGCGGCCCGGGCTGGAAGTGGCGGGGCGGTGCTCGAACAGCTTGCTGTAGGCCTGGGTGCCGCCGAACTCGGTCACGCTCCAGGGGCACTGCACGCCGGTCAGCGCTTTCAGCGGCGCGGTGTAGCTGGTGGACAGCGACATGGCCACCACCAGGCATGCCAGTTCACGGCGGATCGGCAGCAGGCCCTTGACCAGGAAGCTGGCCAGGTAACCCAGGGCGCCCAGCACGCCGATGGCGATTACCACGCGCTTGGCCTGGTCGTGCAGCACGTTTTCCAGCCAGTAGCTGTGCCGGCCGGCGAACGCCTGCTGCACCGGGTCGTAGAACCACTGCTCGATCACCATGTCGATGTCGGTCAGTTCCAGCAGGCACAGGGCGATGGCGATGACGGCAGGAATGCCGAGGCCGATCCAGAGGTTCAACGGGCGTGACGTGGGTCGCGGCAAGGTAGCTGGCATTTTTATGGGGAAGTCCACGGGCGGAAGAAGCGGCACCCGGAGCGTCGGGCGCCCAGGGTTTGAATGACGCAGGCGTGCGGCCCCATGGGCCGCGCGGCGTGGACTATACGCTTTTGACTGGTCAAAATTTCGTCAAAAACAGGCAGGCGAGTGTAGTCGTGTTTGCCAGGTCCGCCACACCGCTGGGTCAATTAAGGGTGGCCAAATGCTGCCGCAGATGGGAACCTTTTAATAAGCGGAGACGTCCACTCCCCTGATTCGACCATTCGTCAGGGTGTTGCAAGAACGGCAAGTCAGCCTGACGAGGCTGCGCTTATGGCGCGCATCGACGCTGTTTCACAGCCGTCCGCGCGCTGCTTCTCGCGAACCCACCGTTGACCGCCAGGCATGGCTGTCGCCACCGACGGTGAGTGCGCCGACTGAAAAAATAGGAGTCCGCCTGTGGCTATTCGCTATGGCAAGGGGCTGATGGGGTGTGCGGCTGCCGTCGTCATCCTGGCCCTGCTGGTCCACTGGATCGGCATCAGTACCATCGAGCAGTACCAAGAAGATTTACTGTTTTACCTGCAAGCGCATCTGATCCTGGTAGTGGCCTCCATGGCCGCCGCACTGCTAGTGGGCATCCCCGCCGGCATTGCGCTCAGCCGACCGAACATGGTTGGCCGCGCCGAACGCTTCATGCAAATCTTCAACATCGGTAACACCGTCCCTCCCCTGGCCGTACTGGCCATCGCCCTGGGCATACTTGGCATCGGCAGCGGCCCGGCCATCTTCGCCCTGTTCCTCGCTTCCCTGTTGCCCATTGTGCGCAACACCTACGAAGGCCTGAAAAACGTTCAGGGCTCGCTCAAGGAAGCCGCCGTCGGCATCGGCATGACCCCGCGCCAAGTGCTGTTCCAGGTCGAACTGCCCAATGCCGTGCCCATCATTGTCGGTGGCGTGCGCGTGGCCCTGGCGATCAACGTCGGCACCGCGCCGCTGTCGTTCCTGATCGGCGCCAACAGCCTGGGCAGCCTGATCTTCCCCGGCATCGCCTTGAACAATCAGCCGCAACTGTTGCTGGGCGCCGCCTGCACGGCGTTGCTGGCATTGCTGCTGGACGGCCTGGTGTCGATGGCCAGCCGCCTGTGGCTGGAACGCGGCCTGACTCGCTGAGCGAAGGAAATCACATGAAAGTACCAAGCATGCTGCTGGGCCTGGCCCTGCTGTGCGCGGGCGCTGCCCACGCTGCGGAAAAACCGCTGGTGCGCCTCGGCGCCCGGGTGTTCACCGAACAGTCGGTGCTGGCCGCCATCACCGCGCAATACCTCGATTCGAAAGGCTACAACGTGCAGGTCACCAGTGGCCTGGGCAGCAACCTGGCGCGCAGCGCCCAGGAGAGCAACCAGCTGGACATGGTGTGGGAATACACCGGCGTGTCGCTGGTGTCCTACAACCACGTGACCGAGAAACTCGACAGCGCCGCCACCTACCAGCGGGTCAAGGAACTCGACGCCAAGAAAGGCCTGGTGTGGCTGACCCCGTCGAAGTTCAGCAACACCTACGCCCTGGCCCTGCCGGAAAACATCGCCAAGGCCTACCCCCAGGTCAATACCATCAGCCAGCTGAACCAGGTGCTGCGCGATGAACCGAAAAAGGGCCACGTGCTGGCCCTGGACACCGAGTTCGCCAACCGCTCCGACGGCCTGGTGGGCCTGACCCAGACCTACGACCTGCAATTCACCCGCCGTGATATTCGCCAGATGGACGCCGGCCTTGTCTACACCGCGCTGCGCAACGGCCAGGTGTTCACGGGCCTGGTGTACACCACCGACGGCCGCCTGAACGCCTTCCACCTCAAGCTGCTGGAAGACGACAAGCACTACTTCCCCGACTACACCGCCGCACCGGTGGTGCGCCGGGACTTCCTCGACGCCCACCCGGACCTGGCCGCCGACCTGAAACCGCTGGCCGAGCTGCTGGACGACGAGACCATGCGCCAGCTCAACGCCAAGGTCGACGTGCAGCACCTGAGCCCGACCGCCGTGGCCGCCGAGTTCCTGCGTGACCACCCCGTGCCCGCCGCCACGAAGGAGCAGCCATGAGTTTCCTCGATACCTTTTCCCACCTGGACTGGGCGCAGGTGCTGCACCTGACCGGCCAGCACATCGCCCTGGTGGGCGTGGCGGTGAGCCTGGCGATTCTGGTGGGCGTGCCCCTGGGCATCGTCATGACCCGCTTCCCCGCCGCCGCCGGCGTGATGCAGGCCAGCGCCACCGTGCTGCTGACCATCCCGTCCATCGCGCTGTTCGGCCTGCTGCTGCCCTTCTATTCGAAGTTCGGCCAGGGCCTAGGGCCGCTGCCGGCCATCACCGCGGTGTTCCTCTACTCGCTGCTGCCCATCATGCGCAACACCTACCTGGCGCTGACCGGCGTGGAGCCGGGCATCCGTGAGGCCGCGCGCGGCATCGGCATGACCTTCGGCCAGCGCCTGCGCATGGTCGAGCTGCCCATCGCGGTGCCGGTGATCCTGGCCGGCGTGCGCACCGCCGTGGTCATGAACATCGGCGTCATGACCATCGCCGCCACCATCGGTGCCGGTGGCCTGGGTGTACTTATCCTCACTTCCATCAGCCGCAGCGACATGTCGATGTTGATCGTCGGCGCCGTGCTGGTGAGCGTCCTGGCGATCATCGCCGACCTCTTCCTGCAATGGCTGCAACGCGCCCTGACTCCCAAAGGATTACTCAAATGATCGAACTCCAGAACCTGACCAAGACCTTCACCAGCAACGGCAAGGAAGTAAAGGCCGTGGACGCCGTGAGCCTGACCGTCAACGAAGGCGAGATTTGCGTGTTCCTGGGCCCGTCGGGCTGCGGCAAGAGCACCACGCTGAAAATGATCAACCGCCTGATCACGCCCACCTCGGGCAAGGTGCTGATCAACGGCGAGGACACCACCGGCCTTGACGAGGTGACCCTGCGCCGCAACATCGGCTACGTGATCCAGCAGATTGGCCTGTTCCCGAACATGACCATCGAGGAAAACATCACCGTGGTGCCGCGCCTGCTGGGCTGGGACAAGCAGAAATGCCACGAGCGCGCCCGCGAGCTGATGAGCATGATCAAGCTGGAGCCCAAGCAGTACCTGCACCGCTACCCGCGTGAACTGTCGGGCGGCCAGCAGCAGCGCATCGGCGTGATCCGCGCGCTGGCGGCGGATGCGCCGTTGCTGTTGATGGACGAGCCGTTCGGCGCGGTCGACCCAATCAACCGCGAGATGATCCAGAACGAGTTCTTCGAGATGCAGCGGGCGCTGAACAAGACCGTGATCATGGTCAGCCACGACATCGACGAGGCCATCAAGCTGGGCGACAAGATCGCCATCTTCCGCGCCGGCAAACTGCTGCAGATCGACCACCCGGACACCCTGCTGGCGCACCCGGTGGACGACTTCGTCAGCAACTTCGTGGGCCAGGACAGCACCCTCAAGCGCCTGCTGCTGGTGAAGGCCGAGGACGCCGCCGACAACGCGCCGTCGGTCAGCCCGCAGACGCCGGTGGCCGATGCCCTGGAGCTGATGGACGAGCACGACCGCCGCTACGTGGTCATGACCGACGCCCAGAATAAGGCCATGGGCTACGTGCGCCGCCGCGACCTGCACCGCCAGCAGGGCACCTGCCAGGATTACCTGCGCCCGTTCAACGCCACCGCGGCCTACGACGAGCATCTGCGCATCCTGCTGTCGCGCATGTACGAGTTCAACCGCGCGTGGCTGCCGGTGCTCAATGCCGAGAACGTATTCCTGGGTGAGGTGACCCAGGAATCCATCGCGGCATACCTGAGCTCGGGCCGCTCGCGGGGTATGAAGACCAACATCGTGTCGCCGGCGGAGTTGGTGGAGCAGGCCGCCGTTTGATTGCAGGACGCGGCCTGCGGCCGCTGCTACGGATATCCCCTGTAGCAGCGGCCGCCAGGCCGCGTCATGCCCACCCCTATTTAAAACCCTAGACTGGCCTGCACATAGAACGTGCGCGGCTCACCCAGGTAGATGCCCGAATTGTTGTCGCTGGAACGGGTGAAGTACTGGCGGTCGAACAGGTTGCGCACCCCGGCGCCCAGCTTCAGGTTTGACAGCTGCTGGCCGAAGTCATACCCACCGCGCACATGCCAGGTCACGTAGCCGGGCATATCCCCATACTGGCCATCGGCACTGGGCTGGGTGATGTAGTTGCCGTTGAAGCTGCCATCGGCGTTCATGCCGGTGCCCGGCGCGCGCTGCTTCGATTGGGCGAAGGCGTCGAGGTTCCAGGTCCAGCGGTTCACTTCATAGCGCAACCCGGCGGTAGCCACCTGGCGTGAATAGAACGGCAGGTCGCGGCCCTTGAAGCCCGGGATATCGCCCTGGTAGGTGGCGCGGGTGTAGGTGAAACCGGCGTTGGCGTTCAGGCCATCCAGGCGTGGGTCCAGCGCGGCCAGGTCATAGTGCACCGAGGCCTCGATGCCCTGGTGCTTGGTGGCGCCCAGGTTGGTCCAGCCGATGTCGTTGCTGATGTACTGCAGCTCGTGGTCGAAGTCGATGTAGAACGCCGTCAGCTCGCCACCCCAGGTGCCGTCGTCATAGCGCGTGCCGATCTCGTAGGTCTTGGCCTTCTCGGCTTCCAGGCCGCTGGCGGTCTGGTTGCCGATGCCGCCCTGGGCCAGCTGGAAGTACTGCAGGCTGCCGAACGAGGTCTCGTAGTTGGCGAACAGCTTCCAGGCATCCGACAGGTGATACATCACGCTCAGCGCCGGCAACGGTTCGTTGCTCTCGACGCTGCGGTCCTTCGCCTGCACGCGCACGCCGTTGGTGCCGAGCACCGGGCGCTCGTGCCAGTCGGTGCTGATGTGCTCGAAGCGCACGCCGGGGGTGATGGTCCAGTTGCCGACGTCGATCTTGTCGTCGATGTAGAACGCGGTGGCCTCGGTGCCGCCGGTGCGGTCCTGGGAAATGTGGCCGTCGGAAGTCGGCGTGACCGTGGGCGTGTTGTCGATCAGCGCCAGGCGGCTGCTCTGTTCGTGCATGGCCTCCTTCAGGTAGCGCACGCCAATGCTGGCCTCCTGGCTGACGCTGTCGCCGATGAACAGGTGCGACAGCCGCGGCTCCACGGCGAAGGTGTGGTAGCTGCGCGGGTAGGACGACAGGGTTTTCTGGTCGCGGGCGGCGATGGTGCTGCCGCGGAAGCTGTCGGTGTAGTAGGTCAGCACCTCCAGCTGGGTGGCGTCGTCGATCTGGTGCAGCCACTTCAGCGAGACGTCCTTGCGGCGGCCGGTGAAGTTGTCGTAGTCGCGGTCGGACTGGTACGGGTTGTGGTCGTACTGGGCCTGGGTGAGGCCGCCGGGCATGTCGGCACGGGCGTCGTAGTAGTGGAAGTTCAGCGACAGCTCGTCGCTGTCGGTCAGCGCCCAGTGGGTCTTGAACAGCACGTCGTCGATGTCGTTGCCGTTGTTGCTGCTGCGGTAGCCGTTGCCGTTCACCCCGGTGTACAGCAGGGCTGCACCTAGGCCGTTGTCGGCGGTGCCGCCGAGGAAGGTCGACTCGGTATGCTTCCAGCCGCCGTGGGCCGAGGTTTCCAGGGTGGTGCTGACGTCACCGCTGAAGTCCTTGGGGATGGCGCGGGTGACGAAGTTGATCACCCCGCCGACGTTCTGCGGCCCGTAGCGCACGGAACCGGCGCCGCGCACCACGTCGATGCTGTCGAGGTTGCCAGCGGAAATCGGCGCCATGGACAGCTGCGGCTGGCCATAGGGGGCGAACGCCGCAGGCACGCCGTCGATCATCACCGTGGAGCGCGGCGACAGCCGCGAGGTCAGGCCGCGCACGCCGACGTTGAGGGAGATGTCGCTGCCACCGGTGCCGTTGGAGTCCTGCACCTGCACGCCGGGGATGCCGCGCAGCACGTCGCGCACGTTCATCGCGCCCTGCTCCACCATGGCCTCGCGGCGCACCACGGTGCGCGCGCCGGGGTGGTTCTGCACCACGGTCTTGTCGGCGTCACCCAGCCAGTCGCCCACCACTTTCACGTCGGTGGGCGCCAGCTCGACGCTGCCTGTGGCGGCGGCCGGCTGGGCGGCGTGCAGCACCGCGCTGCCCTGGTTGATCTCATACGTCAGGCCGCTGCCTGCCAGCAGCGCCTTCAGGGCCTGCTCGGGCGCCAGGTTGCCGGCGACGGCCGGGGCCTGTTTGCCAGCCACAAGGTCGGGGCTGAAGAACAGTTGCAGCGCGGTCTGCCGGCCCAGCTGGTTCAGCGCTGCGGCCAGGGGCTGGGCCTGGATCTGCACGCTGACCGGCGCCTGGTCGGCAAACGCCAGGGGGGCGACACTGCCGAAGGTAATGGCCAGCAGGGCCAGGGTTAACGCATTGAGCTTGTTGTTGTTCACGTCGTGACTTGTCCTGAAGTTACAGTTGGCCAGGAAGACGAACCAGGGCAAAAAAACCTGAATCAGCGCGCGATAATTTCTGCCGAACCGTCGGCCAGGGTGCGCACGCTCACCGGCAGGATGCTCGGCAAGGCGCGCAACAGGGCGTCGGTGTCATCGGCCTTGAACACACTGCTCAGGCGCAGGTGGGCGGCCTTGCCGCTGACGTGCAGCGGTTGCTGGCGGTAGCGGGACACTTCGCGCACCACCTCGCTCAGCGGCGCGTCGCTGAACACCAGCTTGCCGCTGCGCCAGGCAGTGAGGTCGGCGGTGTTCACCGGGGCGGCCGGGCTCACCTGGCCGTCCTCGCCAATGCGCGAGCCCAGGCCTGCGGTCAGCACCACCGGCGCGGCATGGCCCTGCACGCGCACGGTGCCGGACTCCACCGCCACCTGCACCTGGTCGGGGTCGCGGCGCACGTCGAAGCGCGTGCCGGTGACCGTCACCGTGCCGGCGCCAGCGCTCACCACGAACGGCCGCGACGGGTCATGGGCGACGCTGAACATGGCCTCGCCCTCCTGCAGCGTGACCTGCCGCTGGCCGTCGACGAAGCTCACCGACAGGCGCGTGCGGCTGTTGAGTTCCAGGTGCGAGCCGTCCGGCAGGTCGAACTGCCGGCGTTCGCCCAGCACCGTGGCAAACTGGCCCTGGTAGGCCGGGTCATGGCGCAGCTGGGTGAACCAGCCCAGCCATACCGCCGCCGCGACAATACTGGCCGCCACCGCGTAGCGAATGGCCTGGTGCCCGCGCAGGTGCTTGAGCGCGCGCATCATGTAGCGCTCCACCATGTTGCGGCTCAGGCCCATGCGCTCGGCGATCTCGGCCTGGCTCAGGCCCTCCAGCTTCTGCCAGACGAACACCTTGCGGCAGTTGGGTGGCAGCTCGTCCAGGGCCTTCTCCACCGCGTCAGCCAGTTCCACCGCCTGCACGAACGCTTCGGGGTCGGCGCCGGCCGCAGGGTCGGGCGCCAGCGCCAGGCTCTCCAGCGCGGCGCGGCGGTCTTCGCGGCGGTAGCCGTCCACGGCGATGTTGCGCGCAGCCTGGTGCAGGTAGGCACGTGGCTGCTGCACCTCCGCGGCCGGGGTTTCCAGCACGCGCACGAAGGCGTCGTGGGTCAGGTCCTCGGCGCGCGCACGGTCGCGCAGGCGGCGCGTCCAGGCGCCCAGCAGTTCCTGATAATGCTCGAGAAAACCGGGGTGGCCGCGCAGCTTGGAGGTCATGGTCGGCAGCTACTGAGGGGAGAGAGGCGCGAATGGTAATGGTTACCATTAATGTATTGCAACGGGTACACAGGGCAAAAATGTAGATACATACGGCCTGCCGACGGGCCGTCGGGGGAACATCAGGCTGTCATGTGGGTCGGTTACTAAAGAGGCGAAAAGGACGCCACGACGAACGCGTGTAAAAACGCGACATTTTTTGTTGATCTTGAGCCCCTCACGTCCTAAAGTTCGCGCCGACCGTCCATGCTGGAAACGATCCATCCGGCTCAAGTACTGACGACGAGACAGCAAGGCCATGAGGAAGCGTGCTTCCAGTGGCCTTTTTGCTTTCGGCGACATGCCTTGGGAAGTAGGCGAACCAAAGTGGGGATACGGAGGGCGGTCAAGAGAGGTGTGCACCGGGTGCCACCTTCACCCATGAATATTTTCAACGTTTGCCAGCAGGAGTCCCCAGCATGTCGATCCAGGTCGAAGACTATTTCGCGCGCGAAACCTTCCAGAAAATGAAGGCGTTCGCCGACAAGCAAGAAACCCCTTTCGTACTCATCGACACCCAGATGATCAGCCAGGCCTACGACGACCTGCGCGCCGGCTTCGAATTCGCCAAGGTGTACTACGCGGTCAAGGCCAACCCTGCGGTCGAAATCATCGACCTGCTGCGTGACAAGGGTTCGAGCTTCGACATCGCCTCCATCTACGAGCTGGACAAGGTCATGGGCCAGGGCGTTGGTCCTGAGCGCATCAGCTACGGCAACACCATCAAGAAGTCCAAGGACATCCGCTACTTCTACGAGAAGGGCGTGCGCCTGTTCGCCACCGACTCCGAAGCCGACCTGCGCAACATCGCCAAGGCCGCCCCGGGTTCGAAAGTCTACGTGCGTATCCTCACCGAAGGCTCGACCACTGCCGACTGGCCCCTGTCGCGCAAGTTCGGCTGCCAGACCGACATGGCCATGGACCTGCTGATCCTGGCCCGTGACCTGGGCCTGGTGCCTTACGGCATCTCCTTCCACGTGGGTTCGCAGCAGCGCGACATCAGCGTCTGGGACGCCGCCATCGCCAAGGTGAAGGTGATCTTCGAGCGCCTGAAGGAAGAAGACGGTATCCACCTGAAGCTGATCAACATGGGTGGCGGCTTCCCGGCCAACTACATCACCCGTACCAACAGCCTGGAAACCTACGCTGAAGAAATCATCCGCTTCCTGAAGGAAGACTTCGGCGACGACCTGCCGGAAATCATTCTGGAGCCGGGCCGCTCGCTGATCGCCAACGCCGGTATCCTGGTGAGCGAAGTGGTACTGGTTGCCCGCAAGTCGCGCACCGCCGTCGAGCGTTGGGTCTACACCGACGTGGGCAAATTCAGCGGCCTGATCGAAACCATGGACGAAGCCATCAAGTTCCCGATCTGGACCGAGAAGAAAGGCGAAGTGGAAGAAGTGGTCATCGCCGGCCCGACCTGCGACAGCGCCGACATCATGTACGAGAACTACAAGTACGGCCTGCCGCTGAACCTGGCCATCGGTGACCGCCTGTACTGGCTGTCCACCGGCGCCTACACCACCAGCTACAGCGCCGTGGAATTCAATGGCTTCCCGCCCCTGAAGTCGTTCTACATCTAAGCTGTTGCTGCAATGAAGAAGCCCGGGCCATGTGCCCGGGCTTTTTTTTGGGCGCTGGCCCTGACGCGGCCTGCGGCCGCTGCTACGGGGATCTGCGTAGCCGCGTCCCTCAGGCGCCCAACGCAGCGGCCTTTGCCGCGTAGGCCTCCGCCATCGCCCGCACGCGCGCGTCATTGGCCTGCAACAACGCCGGCCCGCTCACCCGCAGGAAGTTCAGGTTGCCGCCCTCCAGCGCCCGCTGCAGCCAGTGCAGCGCTTCGTCCACCCTGCCCGCCTCGGCCAGCACCGCCGCGTGGCTGAACTGCCCGCGAAAATCCCCGGCCTCGGCCGAGCGCCGGTACCAGTCATGGGCCTGGGCCACGTCGGCTGCGCAGGCCATGCCGTTTTCCAGGTAGCGCCCCAGCAGGTTCATCGACTTGGCGTGGCCCATCAGCGCCGCCCGGCGGTAGCACACCAGCGCCAGTTCATGGTCCAGGGCCACGCCACGGCCGGTGCCCAGCAGGTTGGCGTAGTTGTACAGCGCCCAGTCCAGCCCAGCGGCGGCCGCTTCGCGGTAATGCAGCGCCGCCTGCCCGGCATCCGCCGCACCGCCCCAGCCATGCTCACAGCAGCGCCCGAGCATGTTGCGCGCCATCAGGTGGCCGCCGTTGGCGGCAATCTCGAACCAGGTGCGCGCCAGCGCCGGGTCGCGTTCGATGCCCTGGCCGTCCAGCAGGATCTGCCCCAGCAACGCCTGGGCATCGACGATGCCGGCGCGGGCTGCGCTCAGGATGGCCTGGGCGGCGCGCGCCGGGTTGTCGTCAAGCATGGCGCTCAGGCGCTCGGCGTCGAGGATCTCTTCGCGGCGCAGCTCGAAGCCCATGTCAGACGTCCACCCAGCGGCGCAGCAGGTTGTGGTAGGTGCCGGTCAGGCGCACCAGCGAGGGGTGGTCGGGGACGTCGCGGCTCAGGCTCTGGATGGCGCCGTCCATCTCGAACAGCAGCGCGCGCTGGCTGTCCTCGCGCACCAGGCTCTGGGTCCAGAAGAATGAGGCGAAGCGGGTGCCGCGGGTGACCGCGTTGACCTTGTGCAGGCTGGTGCCGGGGTACAGCACCAGGTCGCCGGCCGGCAGCTTGACTCGCTGGGTGCCATAGGTGTCCTGGATTTCCAGCTCACCGCCGTCGTACTCGTCGGGGTCGCTGAAGAACAGCGTGGAGGACAGGTCGGTGCGCACCCGCTCCGGGTTGCCACGGGCCTGGCGCACGGCGTTATCGATGTGGAAATCGAAATTGCCGCCGGCCGTGTAACAGTTCAGCAACGGCGGGAACACCTTGTGCGGTAACGCCGCTGACATGAACAGCGGGTTCTTCCACAGGCGCTCGAGCATCGCCGCGCCGATTTCAACCGCCAGCGGGTGCCCTTCAGGCAGTTGCAGGTTGTGCTTGGCCTTGGCCGACTGGTGCCCGGCGGTGATCTTGCCGTCTGCCCAGTCTGCCTGTTCCAGGGCCTGGCGAATGCGCGCTACCTCCTCAGGGGAGAATATTCCGGGGATGTGCAGCAGCATGGCAAAGGCACCTGAAAACGTGAGGGCGCCAATGGTATTGATTCTTATTGACTGTGTACAACTGTCTGACGTACGAAATTGTAAAAACCGTAAGCAAAATGTGTAAAGAATGTAAATTCAGTGCGGATAGCACCTTGTCGCAATTGATACCGAATTTCATTTACCCTACATTCCGCCGCCTCGAACACCTTGGGGAAGGCCAAAAACAATGTCACGCCAACACGTTTATGTTCCTGTCAGCTCGCCACGCCTGCTGGTTTCCGCCATCGGCATGGCGCTGGGCGCCGCTTCGGTCGCGCAGTTCGCACAAGCCGCCGAAGACACCGACGCCAAGCAGACCGGCGCCATTTCGCTGGGCGCCACCAGCATCACCGGCGAGGCGCAAGAGCCTTCCTACCAGACCACCAAGTCGGCTTCGAGCAAATACACCGCGCCGCTGACCGACACCCCACGCTCGGTCACCGTGATCCCGCAGCAGGTGATCAAGGACACTGCCGCCACCTCGCTGCAGGACGCCCTGCGCACCGTGCCGGGCATCACCTTCGGCGCCGGCGAAGGCGGCAACCCCCAGGGCGACCGCCCGTTCATCCGCGGCTTCGACGCCCAGAGCGACACCTACCTGGACGGCGTGCGTGACACCGGCGCGCAGACCCGCGAGATCTTCGACATCGAGTCGGTGGAAGTCAGCAAGGGCCCGAACTCGGCGTTCGGCGGCCGCGGCTCGGCCGGCGGCAGCATCAACCTGGTGAGCAAGCTGCCCCAGGACCGTGACTTCCTCGACGGCGGCTTCACCTACGGCTCCGACCAGACCCGCCGCTACACCCTGGACGTGAACCGCAAGTTCCTCGACACCGCGGCCTTCCGCCTGAACCTGATGAGCCACGAGCAAAACGTGGCCGGCCGCGACGCGGTGAACTACGACCGCTGGGGCGTGGCACCGTCGGTGACCTTCGGCCTGGGCACCGAAAACCGCCTGAACCTCAGCTACTACCACGTGGAAAGCAACGACCTGCCGGACTCGGGCGTCCCGTACGGCTACAGCTCTTCCACCGCCACCGCCCACGTGCACGACAAGCCCACCGACGGCGGCGACAGCAACAACTTCTATGGCCTGAAGGACCGCGACTTCCGCAAGACCCGCGCCGACATCAGCACCATCGCCTTCGAACATGACTTCAGCGACACCATGACGCTGAAGAACACCCTGCGCCACGGCAACACCGGCCAGGACTACATCCTGACCCAGCCCGACGACAGCCAGCACAACGTCAACAAGTACGGCACCGTGTGGCGCCGTGCCAACGCCCGGGTCAGCACCACCGAGACCACCACCAACCAGACCGACCTGTTTGGCGAGTTCAACGCGCTGGGCTTCAAGCACAGCTACTCCACCGGTGTGGAATTCACCCGTGAAGAAAGCCACGTGACCGGCTACACCTTCGCCAACCCGGCCAACAGCAACCCGGGCGCCACCTCCCCAGGCGGCGCCGGTTGCCAGCCAGGCGAGACCAACGGCGGCACCTGCACCTCGCTAAGCGACCCGAACCCGAACGACGACTACACCGGCACCATTACCCGCAACTACCAGGGCACCAAGACCACGGCCAACACCCGTGCCATCTATGCCTTCGACACTATCGAGCTGGACCCGCAATGGCTGCTGAACCTGGGCGCGCGCTACGACAGCTTCGACACCAAGGCTGACAGCGACACCACCGGCAAGACCAGCAACGATTCCAACTTCTGGAACTGGCAGGCTGGCCTGGTGTTCAAGCCAACCGAACACGGCAGCATCTACGCCTCGTTCGCCACCTCGGCCACCCCGCCGGGCGCCATGCTCAACGAAGGCATCGACGGCAACCCGCTGACCGCCGGCAACAGCACCATCCAGAGCGACCTGGAGCCCGAGACCACCAAGAACTACGAGATCGGCACCAAGTGGGACGTGTTCCAGGACCGCGTGTCGCTGACCGCTGACATCTTCCGCACCGAGAAGGAAAACACCCGGGTACTGACCGCCACCAACACCTACGAGAACGCCGGCAAGACCCGCGTCGACGGCTTCGAGCTGTCGGCCACCGGCAAGATCACCGAAAAATGGCAGGTGTTCGCCGGCTACAGCTACCTGGACAGCGAGATCCTCAGCGGTGGCTTGTCGGGCCGTAACGGCGCGGTCACCGGTGGTGCCGCCACCGATGGCAAGGAACTGCCGAACACGCCGAAACACAGCGCCAGCCTGTGGACCACTTATCAAGTGGCGCCGAAGCTGACCATCGGTGGCGGTGCCTTCTACGTGGGCGAAGTGTGGGGTGACACGGCCAACACCGTGTACGTACCGTCCTACACCCGCTACGACGCCATGGCTGCGTACAAGCTGAGCAAGAACGTCGACTTCCAGCTCAACGTGCAGAACCTGACCGACAAGGTCTACTACGACAAGGCGTACGCCGCGCACTTCGCCAACCAGGCAGCCGGCCGCACCGTGTTGTTCAGCACCAACTTCCACTTCTGATAACCCGGAAGTGCCCGCAAGCCCCGCTCACTGGTTGAGCGGGGCTTTTGCGTGTTTGAGACGTGTTCGCAACTGATGCGGCATACTGCACGCCTGATCTGGCAAGGTGAATTAAGGTGTTGAAGAAAACACTGTTTCAAGTGCACTGGTTTTTCGGCATCACGGCAGGCCTGATCCTGGCCCTGATGGGCGTGACCGGCGCGATGGTGTCCTTCCAGGACGAAATAATGCAGGCGCTGAACCCCACCACCCTCAAGGTGCAGGTACAGGACAGCGGCGTGCTGCCGCCCGCAGTGCTGGTGCCCAGGCTATCGGCGGCCCAGGGCAAATCGATCGCCGCGCTGTGGGTGGAGACCGACACCGGCCTGGCCTCGCGGGTGTTCTTCAGCCCGCCGCCGGGCGAGCGCCGCGGCGAGCTGCGCTACTTCAACGCCTACACCGGCGAGCTGCTGGGCAAGGTCACCGGCGAAGGCTTCTTCGGCTTCACCCTGCAACTGCACCGCTTCCTGGCCATGGGCGAGGTGGGCAAGAACATCACCGGGGCGTGCACGCTGATTCTGGTGTTCTTCTGCCTGTCCGGGCTGTACCTGCGCTGGCCACGCCAGGCGCTGAACTGGCGTGCCTGGCTGACCTTGGACTGGGCCAAGAAGGGCCGCGCGTTCAATTGGGACCTGCACGCGGTGGCCGGCACCTGGGTGCTGTTCTTCTACCTCCTGCTGTCGGTGACCGGGCTGTTCTGGTCCTATGACTGGGTGCGCGAAGGCCTCACCGCCATGCTTGGCGACGCGCCCAAGGGCCAGCAGCGCGGCGGCCGCATGCAGCGCCCGATGCCGCCCAGCGGCCCGGTGGACATCAACTATGACGCGGTGTGGGACAGCATCCGCAACGAGGCCGGCCCGCAGCTGAGCGCCTACAACCTGCGCCTGGCGCCCCAGGGCCAGCCGGTGACGGTGTTCTACCTGCTCAAGGACGCCCCCCATGAGCGGGCGTTCAACAGCATGACCATCGAGCCCATGACCGGCAAGGTGCGCCGCCACGAGCGCTTCGCCGACAAGGCCCTGGGTGGTCAGCTCCTGGACAGCGTGTATGCCCTGCACGTGGGCAGCTATTTCGGCCTGGCCGGGCGTATTTTGAACACCCTGGCCGCGCTGACCATGCCGCTGTTCTTCGTCACCGGCTGGCTGCTGTACCTGGACCGGCGCCGCAAGAAACGCCAGGTGCGCGCTGCACGCCAGGGCCTGGAGCCCGGCACCGGGCAAAGCGACGCCTGGCTGATCGGCTTCGCCAGCCAGAGCGGTTTCGCCGAGCAGCTGGCCTGGCAGAGCGCCGGCCAGTTGCAGGCCGCAGGCATTGCCGTGCGCGTGGAACCGCTGGCACGCCTAGGCGAGCAGGACCTGCGCCAGGCCAGCAACGCGCTGTTCGTGGTCAGCACTTTCGGCGACGGCGAGGCGCCGGACAGCGCCCGTGGTTTCGAGCGCAAGGTGCTCGGCCAGGGCGGGTCGCTGGCGCAATTGAACTACGCCCTGCTGGCCCTGGGTGACCGTCAGTACCAGCACTTCTGCGGCTTCGGCCAGCGCCTGCAGCAATGGCTGGACGCGAGCGGCGCACGCCACGCATTCGCCCCGGTGGAAGTGGACAGCGGCGATGCGCAGGCGCTGCAGCACTGGCAGGAGCAACTGGGCCAGCTCACCGGCGCCCAGCCGATCATGGCCTGGCAGGCGCCGCTGTATGAAGAGTGGACCCTGAGCGAGCGCCGCCTGCTCAACCCGGGCAGCCAGGGCGCACCGGTGTACCTGCTGGGCCTGACGCCGCCGGCGCCACACAGCTGGGAAGCCGGCGACCTGGTGGAAGTGATGCCGCGCCTGAGCACCGACGTGCCGCTGCAGACCCAGGCACGGGAATACTCCATCGCCTCGCTGCCCGCCGACGGCCGCCTGGAACTGATCGTGCGCCAGGAGCGCCACCCCGACGGCAGCCTGGGCCTGGGCTCGGGCTGGCTCACCGAGCATGCGCCCGTGGGCGCGGCCATCAGCCTGCACCTACGCCGCAACGCGGGCTTCCATGCCCCGCGCGACGCCGCGCCGGTCATCCTCATCGGCAACGGCACCGGCATTGCGGGGTTGCGCAGCCTGCTCAAGGCGCGGGCGGCCAAGGGCCGCACGCGCAACTGGCTTATCTTCGGCGAGCGCAACGCGGCGCATGACTTCCTCTGCCACGACGAGCTGCAAGGCTGGCTGGCCAGCGGCGAGCTGCAGCGCCTGGACCTGGCGTTTTCGCGCGACCAGGCCAGGAAAATCTACGTGCAGGACCGCCTGCGCGAGCAGGCCCGCGAGGTGCGCGAGTGGGTGGCCGAGGGCGCGTTGATCTACGTGTGCGGCAGCCTCCAGGGCATGGCGGGCGGCGTGGATGACGCGCTGCGCGAGGTGCTGGGCGAGGCGACGGTGGAGTCGTTGAGCGAGCAGGGGCGTTACCGGCGGGACGTGTATTGAGCCCAGACGCGGCCATGCGGCCGCTGCTACAGAGATCGATCCGAACGTTACACCAATCCCCGTAGCAGCGGCCGCCAGGCCGCGTCCGGCCGTGACGCGGTGCCTGCCTGTGCCGGTTGCTACTGTCAGTTCTTACAGTAGACGCGTTAGGAGCAGGGGCGTCCAATCTAGCCTTCATTGACTGGAGCATCACCCATGAAGGTAACCCACGAACTTCACCAGGCAGGCGACCTGGACCCCGGCTTCGCGTCAGCTGGGCAATTGACCATCAACCTTGCCGCCATACCGCTTCCCAACATCAAAGCCGTGAACTGCACGGAGGAAGGCCACGTGTACGTGCTCTGCAACAGCATGGCCACCTATGGGGCATTCTTGATCAAATACAGTGCCGCCGGTGTACAAGACCTTACGTATGCAGGGGGAAAAGGCTACGTCTACAACGACGCCCCCCGCAGTTCAAGCAGTGCCGGGCTTCTGTTGCAAGGCAACTCAGCCATTATCATCAGTGAAAATGTTACTCACCTGACGCTCGACCGCTATCTGGAAAACGGCCTGCCTGATCCCACGTTTGGCGAAGCAGGGCGTGTCGCCATCCCCTTCGAGCGGTTGAAACTGGCGCCTGCGCAAGGGGCCCCATCACCCGATGTCCCTGGGTACCCGGCTGGACAGATGTTTACCGCGGCTGCTGGCGGCCGATTGTTTGTCGCATACGCTGCCCACTGGAACGAAACGTTGCAGTTGTCTGTGGTGGTGTGCCTGACCAGTGAAGGGGAACTCGACACTGGTTTTGATGGCAAGGGCTATACCGTGATCGATCTTGCCGGACAGGAACGCATTGGCAACACACCTGCCCGCCTGTTCGTGCAAACCAGCGGGACAAACGCCGGCAAGCCAGTGCTGTATGTGCGCCGAAGACGCCCCCTTACCCCTGACACCGACGAAGACTTTATCGTGCGGCTCAATGTTGACGGGTCAAAGGATTACTCGTTCGGCACCACTGATACCAACATGGTCGCGCTGCCCGCCGACGAGGTGCCAAACATCTATGATGTGATACTGGACGAGGATGACACGCTGAAAGTAGTGGGTTCTCGCGTCGATTACGCGGGTGCGGTGCGCGGCTACACGGCCAATGGCACCCCAGACCCGCTGTTCAATAACGGCTCTTTGTGGACCTTCCCACGCCACAGCGTATGGTTTGGCGCTGCGTCCTCGGGCCAAGGCCAAGGCTATCGCCTGATGACGTGGGGCTATAACAGGGTGACCGAGGGGCACGTTTACCTGAACCGCGTGTCACGCGAGTGTGAACAGGATGCCGGCTTCGGCGAGCTGGGCCGTAGCCTCGTTCCCTATGACTTACCCAACATCTACGTCACTGAGCCCAAGGTGACGGCAGCCACCGCAGACGCTTACTTTGCAGGCTTGGGCCCAACGCTGTTCAAAGTCGTTGCCCGTTGACAGTGGCCGCTGCTACACCGATCCCCGTAGCAGCGGCCACCAGGCAGCGTCCGGCCGTTACACCGGCTGCAACTTCTGCGCGAATACCGCCACGCCATCCAGATCGCGCAAGGTCACCGTCAACTCCCCGCTCTGCCCTTCAATGCCCACCTCGCCAAAGAACTGGAAGCCGGCAAACGGCGAGCTGTTCTGCGAAGGCGGCGCCTTCTGGAACACCACCTCGGGGCCGAAGGTCTTGTCCAGCGCATTGGGCCCGAACGCCCCGGCATTCAGGGGCCCGGCAACGAACTCCCAGAACGGTTCGAAATCCTGGAACGCCGCGCGGTCGGGGTGGTAGTGGTGGGCCGCGCAGTAGTGCACGTCCGCCGTCAGCCACACATGGTTGCGCACCTTGTTGTCGCGCAGGAACGCCAGCAGCTCGGCCATTTCCAGCTCGCGGCCCTTCGGCGCACCCGGGTCGTTGTTGGCAATGGCTTCCCAGCGTTCCACGCCCGGGCTCACCTCGCCGTCCGGCACGCCCAGGCCGATGGGCATGTCAGCCGCCACCACCTTCCACTGGGCGGTGGAGGCCTTCAACTGCTGCTTCAACCAGTCCAGCTGCGCGCGGCCCATGAAGGCGCTGTCGGCGCTCATCTGCGCCTGCAGGTTGGCGCTGTTGCCGCCGCGGTAGCTGCGCATGTCCAGCACGAACACGTCCAGCAGCGGCCCGTAGCTGAGCTTGCGGTAGATGCGCCCGCCGTTGTCGGCCTGCTGGCGGCGCATGGGTGAATACTCCAGCCACGCCTGGCGCGCGCGGCTCACCAGCACGTTGATGTCGCGGGTCTGGTAGCGCTCGTCCAGTTGCTTGCTGGGCGACCAGTTGTTGATCACCTCGTGGTCGTCCCACTGCCAGATCTGCGGCACCTCGGCGTTGAAGCGGCGCAGGTTTTCATCCAGCAGGTTGTAGCGGTAGTTGCCGCGGTATTCGTCCAGGGTCTCGGCCACCTTGCTCTTGGCCTCGGTGGTGATGTTGCGCCAGATGCGCCCGCCTTCCACCGTCAGCTGCGCCGGCACCGGGCTGTCGGCGTAGATGGTGTCGCCGCTGTGGATGAAGAAGTCCGGCAGGCGCAGGCGCATGGCCTCGTAGATGCGCATGCCGCCGATGTCCGGGTTGATGCCAAAGCCCTGCCCTACCGTGTCGCCGCTCCACACGAAGCGGATGTCGCGGCGCTGGCTGGGCGCGCTGCGCAGGTGGCCGAACCAAGGCTCGCTGGCCACGCCGGTCTGGGCGTCTTCGAAGGTGACGCGGTAGAAAATCGCCTGGTCCACCGGCAGCCCGCTCAGCTCCACGCGCGCGGTGAAGTCGGTGCGCGCGTCGGCCAGCGCCGAGACGAAGCGGCGCGGGTTGCTGAACACGCTGCGCGTGTCCCACTCCACCACCATGCGCGCCGGCCGGTCGCTGCGGCTCCACACCATGGCCCTGTCGCCCAGCAGGTCACCGGACTGCACGCCGTCGGTGAGCTGCGGGCGGTCCTTCACCGAAGCGATCACGGCGGGCGCCAGGCCCGGCAACAGCAGGCCGGCGCCAGCCACTTGCAGCAGACGGCGGCGGGGGAAGGTGAAATCGGTCATGGCGCGCGGCTCCCTGTTCGCGGAAAAGGGCTCAGTAGAGCGCATGCGCGTGAACGGGGTGTGACAACACTGCGGGCACGACCTGACCGTGCCTGGGGAGCAAGGCGTTTCCCATCAATGTGTTTGCAGAAGGTGAAGCCAGCTGGTTCGAGCGGGAAATACAGGGCGGTGCGGCGTGTGATTAAAGCGCTGCTTGCCCACGCTGCAGGCGTTGGCCGTAGACGTTCAGGGCGTCGCAGCCGTTTTCCAGCAGCAGCGCGCAGCCGGTGGCGAAGTGGCTCAGGTCATCGTCGTCCAGGGAGCGGTAGCCCATGCAGGACAGGCTCTTGAGCATGTCACGCACGGCGCGCACGCGGGCGTCGGCGAACTGGAACAGGTCGGCCATGGGCGCATCGGCGTCGATGAACAGGACGGGGTTGGAGGTGCAGTTGCTGTCGCAGGGTAAAAAGTCAGACATGGGACATTCCGTTGAAAAAGTGGGCCACGCCCGAAATGGGTGGTGGCTGTGCGCGGGTTGACAGACCGAAGTATCTACCACCCTACGGCGCGCACATATGGGCGCCCCGCGCACAGCTACCGCTACGTGCATGGAAATAGTAGATAGGGATTCGAGCTGTCAAACCCGGCCATCCGTGTGGATGACGGAGGGCAATATCCCCCTGTTTGGAGGCATCGACAACCCCCAAAAAGCAACTTGGGAAATGTCCTACAACCCGGGTTCCGTGGGGTCTGACAGGGTGCCTGATCGTTGCGCGGGGCGCTTGGACGCGGCCTGGCGGCCGCTGCTACGGAATTGTGCTCGACAGCCCTAAACGAAAAAACCCGCCAAAAGGCGGGTTTTTTCTAGGCGTTAAACGCACTAGGTGAAGCAAAGGGCTCAAAGGCCAATGCGGGGACTTTAGCAACCACCGCATCACAAGTCAATCAATCGACCCAGGCGCCATCTCTGGCGGGTGCGAAGGCCCGAGGAGCCCGGCTGCACTGATGGTCTTGATGATCGCCTTTTGAATCTTGGCAACCTGTTCCCTAGGCAAATACGTAGCCATGGGCATGCCACGCTCCTTGATCCGGTTAAGACGGTCCTTGGAGACATGCGTGATGCACTCGGCCAAGGCCCACCGATCGCGCTTATCGTAAAAACCTGTTACCGGGAACAGATCGGTTGGCAGGAATAAGTGAATGCCACGATCCGCCGCGTTTTTATTTTCTTTGGAGGATATGGGCACCACCAATACACAGCCGTTGGGGAGGCGCCCGTTTAGCACCACTACCATGCGCCGCTTGCGGATTTCTGGTGGAATCAGCCCGTTGTAGATCGGATGAATTGGCGGCTGAAGGAACTCCCCGAAATCGCATTCCAGGACCTCGCCAACTTTAGGTGTGTAAGTGAGAGCCATAGGTGATGTCCATTTTGGTGAAGTCGACATCTACCGCAGGCACAACCATAACGCTGAGGTGGGCGAATGGAGATCCAATAATTGGCGTGCCTTGAGTCGCTCGGATGCCGGCGGGCAATATCCTCCTGCCTGGCAGGACCAACAAGCCCCTAAAAGCAACTTGGGAAAAGTCCTACAGCCCGGGTTCCGTGGGGTCTGACAGGGTGCCTGATCGTTGCGCGGGGCCCTCGGACGCGGCCTTGCGGCCGCTGCTACAGGACGTCCCTTGGACCCGTAGCAGCTGCCGCAGGCTGCGTCCGCGGTTTGCAGGGTGCCCGATCATTGCGCGACGCCCTGGGGCGCGGCCTTTACGCCGGCTCGGCCGTCAGCTCCACCACTTCGGCCTTCTTGATCACCGCATACACCACCGCCGTCACCACCGCGCCAGCGATGATCGCCAGCAGGTACAGCAACGCATGGTTGATGGCGTTGGGGATGAGCATCACGAAGAGGCCACCGTGGGGCGCCATGAGTTTGCAGCCGAAGTACATGGACAGCGCACCGGTGAGCGCGCCGCCGGCGATGCTGGCGGGGATGACGCGCAGCGGGTCCTTGGCGGCAAAGGGGATGGCGCCCTCGGAGATGAAGCACAGGCCCAGCACCAGCGCCGCCTTGCCGGCTTCGCGCTCGCTTTGGGCGAATTTGCGTCGGGCCAGGAAGGTGGCGATGCCCAGGCCGATAGGCGGCACCATGCCGGCGGCCATGGTGGCGGCCATGGGCGCGTAGCTTTGCGAGGCCAGCAGGCCCACCGAGAAGGCGTAGGCGGCCTTGTTGATCGGCCCGCCCAGGTCGACGCACATCATGCCGCCCAGCAGCACGCCCAGCAGGATGGCGTTGGTGGTGCCCATGCTGTCGAGGAAGTGGGTGAGCGCTTCGAGCATGCCGGCCACCGGCTTGCCTACCACGTAGATCATCACCAGGCCGGTGAACAGGCTGGCCAGCAGCGGGATGATCAGGATCGGTTTCAGCGCCTCCAGGCTGGCTGGCAGCCGCGCGTAGCGGTTGATGGCCTTGGCCGCGTAGCCGGCGATGAAGCCGGCGACGATGCCACCGATGAAGCCTGCGCCCAGGGTGCTGGCCAGCAGGCCACCGATCATGCCCGGGGCCAGGCCCGGGCGGTCGGCGATGGAATAGGCGATGTAGCCCGCCAGCAGCGGCACCATCAGCTTGAAGGCGCTGTCACCGCCGATCTGCATCAGGGCGGCGGCCAGGGTGCCAGGCTCCTTGAACGCGGTGATGCCGAACACGAACGACAGGGCGATCATCAGGCCACCCGCCACCACCATGGGCAGCATGTACGACACGCCGGTGAGCAGGTGCTTGTAGGCGCCAGTCTTTTCCTGCTTCGCCGGGGCGGCGTTGCCCGCGGCCGCTGCCGACTCGGGCTTGCCTTCGGCCAGGGCCTTGTCGAGGATGGACGCGGCCTGCTTGAGGGCGATGCCGGTGCCGCAACGGTAGATGCGCTTGCCGGCGAAACGCTCGGTGGCCACGTCAATGTCGGCGGCCAGCAGCACCACGTCGGCGTCCTGGATAGCAGCGGCGCTGAGCGGGTTGCGCGCGCCTACCGAGCCCTGGGTTTCGACCTGCAGGTCGTAGCCCTTCTGCTTGGCGGCAGTCTGCAGGGCCTCGGCGGCCATGAAGGTGTGCGCAACGCCCGTTGGGCAGGCGGTAATGGCGACCAGGCGCGGGGCGCGGTCGCTGGCTACGGCGGCCGTGGCCACCGGCGCTTGCGCCTCATGCACGCGGGCCTGTTCAGCGGCCTGGCGCAGGAAGCCGTCGGCGTCCTGCAAGGCGGCGGCAGGCGTGCTCTGGAACAGGCGCTTGCCGACGAAGCGGCTCAGGTCGATGGGCCCGGTGTTGACCACCAGCACCCAGTCGGCGGCTTCGATGGCTGCCGGCGAAAGTTTGTTTTCCGGGTGTTGCGGGTCATGCACTTCGACGCTGGTGCTCCACCCCTGGCGCTGGGCCACGGCATCGAGCAGGCGGGCGCTGAGCACGCTGGAGACGCGGCCGCTGGGGCAGGCCGTGACAATGGCAAGTTTCATCGCAATCCCTCTTATTGTTCTGTCAGCGTGCGTACGCAGACGCCGCTTTCGAGCCGCGCCAGCAGGGCGTGGTCACTGATGCCGAAACCGATCTGGCTGACCGCCATGGCGGCGATGGCCGTGGCGGTGCACAGGGCTTGCTCAGGCGTGCTGCCGCTGAGCAGGCCATGCACCATGCCGGCCAGCAAGGAGTCGCCGGCGCCCACGGTGCTGGCGATGTCGACGGTGGGCGGCAACGCTTGCAGGGTGGGCTGGGCGCTGAACCAGGTGACGCCCAAAGCGCCCTGGGAGATGACCACGTTGGCGATGCCCTGGGCCAGCAGGCGCTTGGCCACGGCGGCTTGTTGCGCCGGGGTGTCGATGCGCTCGCCGAACACTTCGCTGAGCTCGTCGGTGTTGGGTTTGATCAGCCACGGCTGGGTGGCCAGGCCGGCGCGCAGGGCGGCACCGCTGGTGTCCAGGGCCACTTTCAGGCCCATGCCCACCAGTTTTTCCAGCAACGCCTGCAGCCACTGGGCGCTGATGCCCCGCGGCAGGCTACCAGCAACCACCACGGCATCGTGGCCAGGGGCGATTTGCACCAGGCGCGCCAGCAGCGCGGCCTGGGCGTCGTCGTCGACGAACGCGCCGGGGCCATTGAGGTCGGTGATGCGCCCGCCGCTTTCGGCCAGCTTGATGTTGCTGCGGGTCTCGCCCGGCACGCGGATGAACTCGTCGGTAAAGCCCCGGACCTTGAACAGCGCCTCGAACGGCAGGGCATTGTCCTGGCCGAGGAAACCGGCCACGGTCAGTTCATGGCCCAGATCGGCCAGCACCTGGGCAACGTTGACGCCCTTGCCGGCGGCGTGGCTGTGCATGGCGGTGCTGCGGTTGACGTCGCCCACCAGCAGGCTGTTGAGCTCCACGGTCAGGTCCAGCGCCGGGTTCAGGGTGAGGGTCAGAATCTTGGCCATCAGGCGTTCTCCACCAGGGCGCGCACTTCCAGGGCGCTGCCCAGGCCCAGCGCGGTCTGCGCCAGGCCTTTCGCTTCGCTCAGGGTCAGCTCGCGGACCCCGGCCTTCACCTCGGCAATGCTGCGCGCCGAGACACTCAATTCATCCACGCCCAGGCCCACCAGCAGCGGCACAGCCACGGGGTCGGCGGCCAGTTCGCCGCAGATGCCCACCCATTTGCCATGGGCGTGGGCGGCCCGCACGGTGATGTCGATCAGTTGCAGCACCGCCGGGTGCAGGCCGTCGGCCTGGGCCGACAAGGTCGGGTGGCCACGGTCGATGGCCAGCGTGTACTGGGTCAGGTCGTTGGTGCCGACGCTGAAGAAGTCCACTTCCTTGGCCAGCACCGGCGCCAGCAGCGCCGCAGACGGCACCTCGATCATGATGCCCAGTTGCAGGTCGGCCACCGGAATTTCCAGGCGCAGGCGCTCGGTCATGTCGCGGGCCTGGCGCCACTCGTCGACGCTGCCGACCATGGGGAACATGATGCGCAGCGGGCGGTTGTCGGCGGCGCGCAACAGCGCGCGCAACTGGCTTTCCATCACGTCGGGGCGTTGCAGGGTCAGGCGGATGCCGCGCACGCCGAGGAAGGGGTTTTCTTCCTTAGCAATCGGCCAGTACGGCAGCGGTTTGTCACCGCCCACGTCGAGGGTGCGCACCACCAGCGGCCGGCCGGCCAGGCCGTCGAGCACGCGGCGGTATTCGGCTTCCTGCACGGCCTCGTCGGGGGCCTGGGCGTGGGCCATGAAAATCAGCTCGGTGCGCAGCAGGCCGACGCCTTCGGCGCCCTGCTCCACGGCAGCCTTCACGCCGGCGCTTTCACCGATGTTGGCGAACACCTCCACCGCGTGGCCGTCGCGGGTGACCGCGGTTTCCAGGCGGCGGGCGTTGGCGGCTTCCTGGCGGCGGGCGCGCTGTTCACGTTCTTCGATGGCCTGTTGGCGCACCTCGTCGCTGGGGTCGACGATGAGTTGGCCGCGCTGGCCGTCGAGCAGCAGCGGGCAGCCAGGCTTCAGCAGCAACACGGCGTCGCCGGCACCGACGATGGCCGGGATGCCCAGCGCGCGGGCGACGATGGCGCTGTGGGCGGTGGCGCCGCCACGGGCGGTGAGGATGCCGGCCACGCGGGCCGGGTCCAGGCGGGCCACGTCCGAGGGGCCAACTTCATCCATCACCAGGATGTAGGGTTGGCTTGGCTCGTCGAGGCTGGCCACGCCACACAGCTGCGCCAGCACCCGGCGGCCAATGTCGCGCAGGTCGGCGGCGCGCTCGGCCAGCAGCGCGTCGGCCAGGCTTTCCTGCTGCACGGCGGCGGCTTCGATCACGCTGATCCAGGCGGCGGGGGCGCTTTCGCCCTGCTTGAGGCGGCCGGCCACTTCGTCGGTCAGGGCCGGGTCGTCGAGCATTTCCTGGTGGGTGACGAAGATCTCGCGGATGGCCTTGGCCGGGCTGCGGCGGATCAGGCCTTCGATGTCTTCGCGCACCTGCACCAGCGCGCCTTGCAGGCGCTGGTGCTCAATGTCATGGGACTCACCGCGCAGCGGGTAATCGAACGTCTGCAGCACGTGCACATGGGCCGGGCCCATGGCAATGCCCGGCGCGGCGGCGATGCCGTTGATCTGCTGGCCGGCCACCGGCGCCTGCACCTTGGGGGTGATGACCGCCACTTCTTCGACCTGCACCACCGTGGTTTCCACCACCAGCGGCAGCGGCTCGACTTCCTCGCCCAGGCCACCTTCCACCGCGGCCAGCAGCGCTGGCAGGGCGTCGTCGGCAATGCTCGGTTCGGCGATGAACTCCAGCACCTGGCCTCGACGGGCGCCCAGGCTCAGCAGCTTGCTCAGGCTTTTCGCCGACACGGCCGGCTCGTGGCTGTCGACCACGCGCAGGCGAATCTCGCCGTCAAAGCTCTTGGCCAGTTGCGCCAGCTCTTTCGCCGGGCGCGCGTGCAGGCCATGGGCGTTGGGCAGGCCGATGCGCGCGCTGGGCCAGTCGGCCGGCAGCTCGCCACCCAGCACTTCCAGCACCGCGCGGGTGCTGGTGGCGCGGCCCAGTTCCTGGCCACGGCCTTCGATCAGCAGGGCGCACAGGCGTTCCAGCAGCGCCTGGTGGGCCTCGCCCAGGCTGGCCAGGCAGAACAGCCCGGTCAGCGGCTGGCCCAGGTAGCGCAGCGGTTGTTGCGGGGTAACGAAGGCCAGGCCGGGCTTTTTCACCGTCTGCTCGCTGTGCAGCCACCACAGGCCATCGCCCAGGGGCAGCGCCTCGACCTGCTGCAGAATAGCGGCGAAGCCGTTGCTGACGCAGTCGGCCTGGCGCAGCAGGCGCGCGCCGCGCCACACCAGTTCTTCGAAGTCTTCGGCGGCCACGCTGAGGCTGATCATCTGCGCGTCCAGCGCCAGCTCTTGCGGCGCGCCCTGCAGCAGTTTCAGCAGCGCTTCGGGGCTGCTGGCGCGGCGCAGCGCCTGGCCCAGGTCGGTCTCGCCCAGGGCACGGGTCAGCAGTTGCAGCAGGCGCAGGTGTTCGTCGGACTTGGCGGCGATGCCGATGGCCAGGTAGACGATCTGGCCGTCGCCCCAGTCCACGCCGTCGGGGAACTGCAGCAGGCGCACGCCGGTGGCGTGCACCAGGTCGCGGGTGTCGGGGGTGCCGTGGGGAATGGCGATGCCCTGCCCCAGGAAGGTCGAGCCCTGAGCTTCACGGGCTTGCAAGCCGGCCAGGTAGCCCTCGGCAACCAGGCCATCAGCCACCAGTTTTTCGGCCAGCAGGTGCAGGGCGGCGGGTTTATCCACCGCCGTCTGGCCCATGGATATCTGCTCTATAGTGAGCTCGAGCATGCCAATCTCCTTTGCGGCATCCGGCGGATGCAGAAGTCTTGTTTTAAGGGTTCAGCATAGGGCCGAAATCACGGCCTGGTCAGCCCCTGGCTGGTTGACGCCCATCAGCTGGTATTCCACGAACCATAACCTGACCGGTCCGACAGAAAAATTTTCGGCAGAAAACGTCCAAGCTGAATCGTTTAACCTAGAATGACAGGCACGTTACCCGATAATCTTCAGGCATTGAAGCCCAACTGACGGTGGCGCTGCGACATTGGTCGGCTGCCACCGCGCCTCATGATCGTGAAAAATGCGTAGGCCTGCGCGTTTAGCGCGCCGTATAACAAGGAATACTCGGTTGAAACTCAGTGATATTGCCCGCCTCGCCGGAGTGTCGGTGACCACCGCCAGCTATGTGATCAACGGCAAGGCGCAACAGCAGCGCATCAGCAAGACCACGGTCGAACGCGTGCAGGCGGTGGTGCAAGAGCACGGCTTCACGCCCAACCCCCAGGCCGCCGGCCTGCGCAGCCGCCACACCCGCACCCTGGGCTTTATCCTCCCCGACCTGGAAAACCCCAGTTACGCACGCATTGCCAAGCGCCTGGAAAAACGCGCGCGCGAGCATGGCTACCAGCTGCTGATCGCCAGTTCCGACGACGAGCCGGCCAGCGAGCTGCAATTGCAGCAGCTGTTCAAGGCCCGCCGCTGCGACGCGCTGTTCGTCGCCAGTTGCCTGCCGCCCGGCGACACCAGCTACCTGGAGTTGCAGGACAAAGGCATGCCGGTAGTGGCCATCGACCGGGTGCTGGACGAAAGCCAATTCTGCTCGGTGGTCAGCGACGACCGCAACGCCGCCCTGCAACTGACCAGCAGCATCCTGCGCCCGGCGCCCAAGGACATCGCCCTGATTGCCGCACGCCCCGAACTGAGCATCAGCCGCGAGCGGGCCGCCGGTTTCCACCAGGCGGTGGAAGGCTTCAAGGGCAAGGTGCTGGTGGCCGAGGGCGAGTCGTTCAGCCGTGAGTGCGGCCGCCAGTCGATGTTGGAACTGATCGAGCAACTGGGGCACCTGCCCGAAGCGCTGGTGACCACCTCCTACGTGCTGCTGCAAGGGGTGTTCGACGTGTTGCAAGGGCACCAGGCCGAGTTCCCGTCGCTGCACCTGGCCACCTTCGGCGACACCCAGCTGCTGGACTTCCTGCCCCTGCCCATAAACGCCATGGGCCAGCAGCACGACCTGATCGCCAGCACCGCGCTGGAACTGGCGCTGGCGGCAGTGGAGCGCAACGAGTACCGGCCCGGCGTGCACGCCATCGCCCGTACCTTCAAGCAGCGCATCTTCGAGGCCTGAACCATGGGGCTGATCGACACCCACACGCATCTGGATTTCCCGGATTTCGACGTCGATCGCCCTGCCCTGCTGGCCAACGCCCGCGCCCTTGGCGTGGAGCGCATGGTGGTGCTGGGCGTGCACCAGGCCAACTGGCAGCGCGTGTGGGACCTGGTGCAAGGCGACGGGCAGCTGTATGCCGCCCTGGGCCTGCACCCCGTCTACCTGGACGAGCATTCACCCGCCCATGTGCAGGCGCTGCGCGACTGGCTGGCGCGCCTGGCGGGCCACCGCCAGTTGTGCGCGGTGGGCGAGTTCGGCCTGGACTATTTCCTTGAGGACCTGGACCGCGACCGCCAGCAAGTGCTGTTCGAAGCCCAACTAGCCCTGGCGGCCGAGTTCGAGTTGCCGGTGTTGCTGCACGTGCGCCGCAGCCATGCGGCGGTAATCGCCACGCTCAAGCGCTTCAAGCTCAAACGCGGCGGCATTATCCATGCCTTTGCCGGCAGCTACGAAGAAGCGCGGGAATACATGAAGCTGGGCTTCAAGCTGGGCCTGGGCGGCGCGGCCACCTGGCCTCAGGCCGCCAAGCTGCGCAAGACCGTGGCGCGCCTGCCGCTGGAAGCCGTGGTGCTGGAGACCGACGCGCCGGACATGGCGCCGGTGATGTTCGCCGGCCAGCGCAACAGCCCCGAGCACCTGCCACGGATTGCCCAGGTGCTGGCCGAACTGATGGGGGTGGAGCTGCAGGCGCTGGGCGCGGCCAGCACGGCCAACGCCTGCGCGCTGTTCAACTGGTAGGGCGTTATTCGAACAGGGTGCAGGCCATCACCAGCGCGTCTTCGCGGCCACCGGCAATCGGATAGTAATCACGGCGACGGCCAATCTCGTTGAAACCGAAGCGCTCGTACAGGCGGTAGGCCGAACGGTTGCTGTCGCGCACTTCCAGGAAGCACTCGCGGCCGTTCATCTCGTAGGCGCGGCTCATCAGCCGTTCCAGCAGGCGCAGGCCCAGGCCGCGGCCCTGGCTTTCGGGCTTGACGGTGATGTTGAGCAGGTGCGCCTCGTCGATGATCACGTTGATCACGCCGTGGCCGACCTGCTGTTCACCCTCGAACATCAGCCAGATCTCGTAGGACTTCAGCCCGTCGAGGAAAATGCCGCGGGTCCAGGGGTGGCTGTAGGCGGCGTATTCGATCTTCAGGACGGCTTCAAGGTCCGCCTCGGTCATGCGGCGGAAGGTTACGGCATCACTCATTGTTCGGTTTCCAGCGCGCCATCAGTTGGCGCATGGCTTTCCAGACGTCCGCCTTGCGGTGCGGCTCGTCCATCAACAGTTCCAGGCCCGGCAGGCACCAGGCGCTGCCCAGCCCTTCCACCTGTAACTCACGGTAATAATCTTCGGCAGCGGCCTCGCCGGCGAAACGCACGGCCGGCAGGCCCACCAGCCACAGGCAGGTGCAGGGGGCGTCTTCCAGGCGTGCCAGGACGAAGCCCTGGACGAAATCACGCGCCGCTTCCGGGCCCTGGTCGAGGTTGCCGCGCACCAGCAGCGGCCAGCGCACCGGCTCGCCGATGATCTGCGGGGCGTCGGGCAGGCCGGCGGCGCGCAGCATGTCCTTGAGCAGCAGGTAGGCCGGGTCGCGGCTCTGGAACGGCTCGCCGGTTGGCAGCTCCACCAGGATCAGGCAGGCACCGGCGCGCAGCAGCTGCAGGGCGAAGCGCGGCGGCGGCGCCTGCACCACCTTGGGCGCCACGGGCGCGGCTTCGGGCTCGGCCACCGGCTTGCTGACGGCCTTGGCCGTGGGCCGCGGCACTTCTATTTTCGGACGCTCGACTTTCGGCCGCTCCGGCGCGCGGGCCACGGCGGCGCCGGCTGGCGGCTGCTCGACGACAAGCGGCTCGATGGGCGCAGGCGGCGCCAGCAACTCGGGGCGCGACGGCGCGGCGAACGGCAATTCGGTACGCGGCAGCCATTGCACCACTTGCATGGCGGCCAAATAAGCGCGGCGACTGGATTCGATCAACAAAGCGCGGCCATCTGTGGATAAGTTAAACGCCAATTCTACCGCCGTTCTGTGCGCCGCGCCGCAGTTGATGCGCACAAAGCGCCGCCAAGTCGATCAGGGGCTCAATGATCGGGCGATTGATGCAGTACAATCGGCGCTTTTATTTGGCAACGAGTCGGCCATCCAATGATCGAACCCAAGCGCGTCTTGCGCGCACTCGCCGAACACTGGGCCTTGCTGGAACCGCTGTGCGCCCATTTTGACCAGGGCACGCTGAGCCTGAGCGAACTTCGCCAGCAGGTCGCCGCCCAGCAACTGGACGCCACGCCGCAGGACATTACCGCGGTGCTGGACGTGTGGATCCGCCTGGACATCCTGGTGCCCGTGGCCAAGAGCCCGAACCGTTTCGAGCTCAACGCCCAGATCCACGACTTCCTCGCCTACCTGCGCCGTGAGCACCGGCTGGGCCTGTGCCTGGAGATCGAGGCCTACCTGCGCCATCTGGAGCGTCTGGCCGGGCACATTCAGGACGCCTTCGACATTCGCGATGGCAACGACCTGGCCCGCCAGCTGCGCCTGCTGGACATGCGTATCCGCGACGTGCTGAAGAAGCTCGACAACGACGAGCAGGCCCTGGTGGCCGTGGCCGAGCGCGCCAAGACCAGCGACCGGCAGATCCCGCTGCGCCAACGCTACGCCGAGGTGCTGGCCACCTGGGACGAGTACGTGGAGCCGATGATCCAGCTGGTGAACGCCGATGGCGCGTTCGAGCAGGGCGTGCGCAAGGTGGAGAACGTGCTGCTGCGCATGCTCACCGAGCAGCAGCGCCTGGGCCACCTGGTGGACGACGACATGTTGCTGCGCACCCACGCGCGTATCCTGGAAATGCAGACCCGCGCCCAGCTGACCCTGCGCCATGCGCGCGAGCTGCTGCTGCCGCTGCGTGAAGAAGCACGCCGGCACAACGCCGTGACCCGCGGCGCGGCGCTGGCCCTGTCGGCCATTCGCCGCAAGGGCCTGGACGCCGTGCCCCAGGCGGCCATGCCGATGTTCACCCGGCCGCAGAGCACCTTCCTCGGCAGTGCCAGCCAGGTGGAAGCCTACGTGTACGCCCTGGCGCGCTTCGAGGCCAAGCCGGCGCAGTTCCCCAAGGCGCACAAGGTGCGCGACGGCGAGGCGCCCAAGGCGCCGCGCACGGTCAAGGAAATGCTCGACCGCTGCGAAGACGCCCTGCCGCTGCCCGACCTGATGGTGTGGCTGCTGGAGCAGGAACCCGAGGGCGCCACCGACGAGCTGCTGTATTGGTTCTCGCGCCTGTCGCGGGACAAGCGCTTTGCCCGCGAGCGCCTGGAGCGCCGCGAATATCACACCCTGGAGCACCGCGTCAGCCTGCGCTCCTTCGCCCTGCTTTCCAGCGCCGACACGCCGTTGGCGGCCCCGCTGGAACCCTCTGCGAGCACTGCACATGAATCTTGATCTGTCCGAAATGTCCCAGCTGGCGCCGATCTTTCGCGAGCTGTACAAGGGCTTCCACATCAGCCGCCGGGACCCGGAGCTGTACGCGCAGCTGTCCAACCTGCAGGACCAGTACCGCGGCCTGTTCCGCGCCCTGGGCTTCGACCTGGTGTGCGACACCCGCGGCTTCTATTACTTCGTGCCCGAGCAGGCGGCCACGCAGGTCAACAAGACCGCCCAGCGCCTGTCGCTGTTCACCTTCATCCTGGTAGAACACCTGGCCGACCAGGGCCGCGACCCCATGGCCGTACTCGACGGCGGCAGCATTGGCCGCGACGAGCTGCCTTCGCTGCTGGAAAAATACCGTGACCTGTTCCTGCAGGCCGAGGTGCAGACCCCGGAAGAGCTGGAAGAGAAGATCATGCGGCGCATGACCCAGCTGGGCTTCGCCGGCGAGGAGAACGGCGTGTACCGTTTCCTGCCGCCGATGCACCGTTTCCTCGACGTGTGCCTGTCGGTGCAGCAGGACCGCAACCTGGCAGCCAGCCTGCACAGCGACCTGCCGTTGCCGACCCCGGTGCTGGTGGATGACGACGACATCATTGTCATCGACGACGAAGAGTCGGAAGAAGATGCGCTGGCACGCGCCATCGCCGAAGAACAGGAGATCGACGCATGAGCCAGGAACGCTACGGCATCCGCCGCTTCGCCCTGCTGAACACCGCCGGCTACAGCCTGGGCCTGTTCCCGCTGGAAAACCCGCTGTCGGTGTACGGTGCCAACAACCTGGGCAAGTCAGCCTCGATCAACGCGCTGCAGTTCCCGATTCTGGCGCGCATGTCGGACATGAGCTTCGGCAAGTACAGCCTGGAACAGTCGCGGCGCTTCTACTTTGCCAGTGACACCAGCTACATCCTCTGCGAAGTGTCGCTGCCCCACGGCCCCCACGTAATTGGCGTGGTCGGCCGCGGCCCGGGTGGCGGCTTCGGCCACCAGTTCTTTGCCTACAAGGGCGAGCTGGACCTGGCCCACTACCAGAAGAACGACACCTGCCTGCGCCAGAAAGAGCTGTTCAGCAACCTGGAGCGCAATGGCCTGAAAGCCTACGAGCTCAAGCCTGACGAACTGCGGCGCTTGCTGGTGGGCGGCCACACCTCGGTGCCGCTGGACCTGACCCTGATTCCGCTGCGTTCCACCAGCGAGCAGAGCCTGAAGACCTTCCGCGCGCTGTTCATCAACCTGCTGCACATGCGTGAAATTACCGCGGCCAAGCTCAAGCAGCTGTTCCTCGATGCCTTCGAGCACAGCCTGCGTTCGGGCAGCGTGGACTACATCGCCGCGTGCGAAGAAGCCTTCCGCGACGTACGCCGCATGGAGCAGGACTACAACTCGCTGGTGTCCGCCGGCCCGCTGGTCGAGGCCCTGGCCAACGGCGTGCGGCAGCGCGACATCCTGCGCGGCAAGCTGCACCGCATCTCGCCGGTGCTGGATTCGCTGCTGGGCACCTGGCAGGACTACTCTGGCGCGCGCAAGGAAGAGCTGGTCATCCAGGCCGAGCACTACCGCAAGGAGCAGGACTCGCTGCAGAACAACCAGCGCGGCGGCACCCAGGAGCTGATGCGCCTGGAACGCGAGATCACCGGCGTGCAGCGCTGGCTGGGCGAGCTGTCGGTGCTCAAACACCGCTTTGCCCTGGTGGACGACGTGAAGGTGCTGGAGCAGCAACTGCTGGCCGCCAAGGACGCCCACGACGAGCTCGCCGGTGCCCTGGCGCAGTCCCGTCAGTTCAGCGCCGAAGACCTGGAAGAGCGCCTGCGCGACCTGGAGAAACGCCTGAAGTCGGTGCGTCAGCAACTGGACCACGCCGACAACAACAGCTACGCCCGCCTGCGTGAAGAGTTCTCGCAGCAGGACGTGGAACGCCTGATGCGCCTGTTCAACAGCGCGCTGTTCAGCCTGCCGCTGGGCGAGCAGGGCATTGCCCTGGATGACAGCGACGCCTGGGTGAAATCCCTGGAAGCCATCCTCGACAGCTTCAAGGGCGAGCGCTTCGAAGTGCCGGGCATTTCCATCGACCTGTCGCACATCGAGCCCCCTGCCCTGCAGGCCCTGGCCGACCGCGCTGCCCTGCGCGAGCAGAAGGAGCGCCTGGAGAAAGAACTCAAGCAGCTCAAGACCCAGCAGGCCGTGGCCTCCGACCGCGCGGCCAGCAAGGAGCAGACCGAGGCCCTGTACCAACAGGTGCTGGATGCCCAGAAAGCCCTGGAAGACTTCCGCCGCGCCCAGACCCTGGGCGCCGAGGAAGGCGACAAGCTGGAACAGCTGGCGCAGATGGAAGCCGCCCAGGACGAGCTCAAGCGTTCGAGCGATGCCTTCACCGAGCGCGTCCAACAGCTGTCGGCCAAGCTGCAACTGGTGGGCCGGCAGATCGCCGATATGGAAGCCAAGCAGCGCACCCTGGACGATGCCCTGCGCCGCCGCCAGCTGCTGCCTGCCGACCTGCCGTTCGGCACGCCGTTCATGGAAGCCGTGGATGACTCCATGGACAACCTGCTGCCGCTGCTCAACGACTATCAGGACAGCTGGCAAGGCCTGCAGCGCGTCGACGGTCAGATCGAGGCGCTGTACGCGCAAGTGCGCCTGAAGGGCGTGGCCAAGTTCGACAGCGAAGACGACATGGAGCGCCGCCTGCAACTGCTGATCAACGCCTACGACCACCGCAGCGAAGAAGCCCTGACCCTGGCCAAGGCCCGCCGCGCAGCCGTTACCGACATTGCCCGGACCCTGCGCAACATCCGTAGCGACTACGACAGCCTCGAGCACCAACTGGCGCTGTTCAACCGCGAGATCAACAAGCGCCAGGTGTCGAACCTGCAGAGCTTCCGCATCGTGTTGGCCCCCAACAAGGAAGCGCTCAAGCACATCGACCAGATTATCCACAGCGCCGGGCAGTACGAGGAAGGCGAGACGTTGTCGGTGTTCGACCTCAGCCAGAGCGCCGAGCAGGACAACAAGAACGAAGAGGCCAAGGAATACCTGGCCCGCCTGGTGGCCGCCAACCACAACCAGCTGGGCCTCAAGGACCTGTTCGAACTGGCCTTCGAGATCACCAAGGTGCACGGCCAGCCGGTGATACACACCGATATCGACGGTGCGGCGTCCAACGGCACCACCATGACCATCAAGGCGCTGACCAACATGTACCTGTTGCTGCACTTGATGGACCGCGACCTGGCTGGCCGCATTCGCCTGCCGTACTACCTGGACGAGGCGGCGGACATCGACGAACGCAACCAGTCGGCGCTGCTGGAAACCAGCCAGCAGCTGGGCTTCGTGCCTATCCTGGCCAGCGTGAAGCCGCAGGTGTCGGCCCACGTGGCCATCGACCTGGAAGGCGGTAGCGGGCCTAACGGCATCTACATCGATGAGTCGGACTGGAAGTACATCCGTCGTCACGATGCGGTGAAGGCGGTGGTCGTGGATGATGAGGCTGAAGAGGTTTCGGCCTGATGTGAGCTTGATGGCATGACAAAAAAACCACCCTCTTGGGTGGTTTTTTTGTGCCTTTGAGGGGGTGCCTGCGGACGCGGCCTGGCGGCCGCTGCGACGGGG